>NZ_JBFSUX010000037.1:0-45921 GCF_041467595.1 Vibrio sp. 10N.247.311.13
CCACAACGGTATGCTAAGAACAAAAATGCCGTTCACTCTTAAGTGAACGGCATTACACTGTTATGTGGCTCTTTTTGTTTGTATTGATCGCAATATTGTTTATTGTCATTACTGCTTCGTTTCAACCTCGCTTCATTTCAAGCCCGATCAAGAAACAAGAACTAATAAATAAAAACAAGTCGATAAGGTAATAATATGGATAGCGCACTACTTTGGGCTTTTATTCCCACGTTTTTCTTCGTGTCAATCACGCCCGGTATGTGTATGACTTTGGCGTTGACACTTGGAATGAGTGTTGGATACAAGCGTACATTATGGATGATGATCGGTGAACTGGCTGGTGTCGCTGTGGTTTCTATTGCCGCGGTATTGGGTATCGCTTCGATCATGTTGAATTACCCATGGCTATTTACGGGCTTTAAATTTGTTGGTGCGGGTTACCTGTTTTATTTAGGCGTTCAGATGTGGCGTTCGAGAGGCAAACTGGCGATCAGTACTGACAACCAAACAACAAAAGTCAGCAATGATTGGGACTTGGTGGTTCAAGGTTTTGTCACTGCAATTGCGAACCCAAAAGGCTGGGCGTTTATGATTTCTTTGCTGCCTCCTTTTATTAACAGCAATAAAGACTTAGCACCGCAGTTGTTCATTCTCGTGTCAATCATTCTGGTTTCTGAGTTTGTTTGCATGACCTTATACGCGACAGGCGGAAAGAGCTTAAAGCATATGCTGGGCAAAGCCGACAATGTTAAGTTGATGAACCGCATTGCAGGTACGTTGATGATGGGCGTTGGTGTTTGGTTGTTCGTGAGCTAATTCTGGTTAGCCTACAACGAGCAGAGATCCCCGACTCAGTCGTTCCTCCTTCTCGAGGGTGACGCGTACGTGGGATGATGACGACTTAGGATTACGGTGAGTTTTGAAAATTCGGATTCTTACTTAAACCGAAGAATGCATAGAATATAAAAAGAGCGATAGGGCATTTGGCCTTATCGCTCTTTTTGATTTTACTTAGCTAGCGAACAGAGACTAGATAACAGAAATGTTTCTGATTAGCCTGCGTTGTATATTTAAACCGCGATTTCACCGCCGTCTTCTCGACGAATCACAACCGTAGATGCTCTTGGGCGGACTTTGCCTTGAGTTTGTGCGGTTGCATCTTCAGACGATGGCCAGTTTGCCGGGTGTTGAATGTTCACAAACAGTGACTTGAAATCTGGGCTTATGGTAAAGCCTGTTACTTCACATCCGTTTGGTCCCACAAAGAAACGCTTTAGCTGCGCTTGATTGTTTGCATCAATTACCGCGCTGTTGCCTTGGTCATCCGTTAATTGAGATGGAACCACTGCCAGCATTTGGTCATTGGTGTAGCCAGTGACTTCGTCTGCGCCATTATCTGTCTGAATCCATAAAATACCACGAGCATCAAACGCTAAGCCGTCAGGACTCGCGAACTGGTTCATGTCTGTTAGACCAGAGCGGTTAATAGACTTGTCTTCCACTGCTGGTGAACCAAATACGAAGATATCCCAATCGAACTCGCCTGCCGTTTTGCCTTCATCCCAACGGATAACATGACCGAACTTGTTGTCTACGCGAGGGTTTGCAGAGTTCGCTTCTTTACGCTTGTTGTTATTAGTCAGCGTTAGGTAAGCCGTACCTGTCATTGGGTCAACAGAGCACCATTCAGGGCGATCCATTGGCGTTGCACCAACAAGGTCGGCAGCGCCCGCTGTATTGATGATAAGCGCTGCTTGAGAGTCAAATGAATCACCTAGCTTGCCGCCGTTTGTTGTCTTGCTGCTCAGATTCAGTGGTAGCCACGTACCTGAACCGTCATCGTTGAACTTAGCCACATACAGCGTGCCTTTATCCATGTACTTGTCACCCGCACTTAGGCGATTACTCGGTTCTGCGTCACGCGGGTCCCATTTCTCTTCAGAAACAAATTTGTATAGGTATTCAAAGCGAGAATCGTGACCAGAGTAGAATACGATTGGCTCGCCTTCGGTCAACTTACCAAACGTACAGCCTTCGTGACGGAAACAACCCAGTGCAGAACGTTTCTTAGCGCGAGAGTTTGCTGTGTATGGGTCGATTTCAACAATGTAGCCGTGACCGTGTGCTTCGTTACGGTAATCGTCCATTGCTGATTCACCTGTTGGTGTTACGTCAAAGCGAGCAAATTCGTCTAGGCGTTCTTGTTTGTCACCAGAAAGCGTGTCCCAACCGTAACGTGTTTTGTCGGTAGCGATACCAATACGTTCTTGCGCTGGTGTTGTCTCGCCTTTGTTAACGAAATAACCCGGCCAGTTTTCTTCACACGTTAGGTAAGTGCCCCATGGTGTGTAGCCATTACCACAGTTGTTCAACGTGCCACGAGCTTGGCTGCCGTCTTGTGAGAACTTGGTTTTGGTAAATTCACTGTGTGCAACAGGACCAGACAGATCCATTACGGTCGCGCCTGTGTAGCGGCGGTTCAGAGGATCGTTATCGACCATCACCCATTGGTTGCCTTCAAGTTTTACACGAACCACACTCACGCCGTGTGCGTTGATCTCTTTACGTACTTCATCAAGGCTAGGGCGGTTGCCTTCATCGTATGTAGGACCATTAGCGTGCAGTGCTTTTTGGTCGATGTATTCGTGATTAATCACCAACAAACCGTCGTTGCTGTTGCCATTAAGCGGGAAGAAGTGCATGCCGTCGTGGTGCATGCCCAGTGAGTTTGCTTGATCTTGTGCGTTGTTGGTTCCATCTTTTAACCAAGCATTGCCTTGCTTGTTAAGTGGAGTACCCCAAGGAACCAATACTTGTGCTGTATAGCCTTTTGGCACAACGACACTGTCTGTCAGTGAGCCTTTAACCGATTCGAATGCAAGTGTAGCAGTGCTTTTTTGCGGTGCGCTAGATGATGCTGTCGCCGCGTGCGCTGTGCTGTGGCCTGCTAAACCAAAAGCACCAAACGCCGTCATTGCACTGATGCCTAAACCGCCTTTGAGAACATTTCGTCTTGAAAGGTTCGCATCTAAAACTTCTTCGAAGGGTTTGTTTTTGCTCTTATTAAAACGAGTGCTATCAAATGTTTCCTTGCTCATCTTTACTGCTTCCTATTGGCTGATTTTATTATTCGTTATTCATGACTTACCCACCTACTAACTAATTGGTTAATAAGTTGGGTCAATGTGTGACTAATCGTGAAGCAGTTAAGTGACAGATTTTTATAGATTTGATTAAGGTTTTGTTTCTGTAGCACGATTTTTGCCATTAACACCCTTGTGTAATACAAAACTCTTGGGGATTGATGTGGAACTGTGTATAAATGCTTTATCAAACGAAAAGAGAGGCAGTTATGAAATTAGATAAAATCGAAAACAAAAATCGCCGCCTACGCAAGAAGTTATACCTAGGTGAATTCGCTATTCTAGGTTTTGAAGTAAGCTGCACGACTTCGATTGCTGATTTTGACCAATACGATGTGTTCATCGATGAATTTATCGATTTTATCGACAGCATCGGCCTGTGCTTTGGTGGCGGTGGTTTAGAGCTGTTCGAAGGTTTCTTATGTTCTATTGAGCGCTACCGTTCAGTGACAGAAGCAGAGCAACTGCAAGTAGCGCAGTGGCTTGAAGCTCGCGCAGAAGTAAGCAAAGTAGAAGTAAGCGAACTTGTTGACGCAAACTACGCATTCTAAATTGGTGTTGTTCGGCTAGCTCAGTTGGAAGCGAATAGAGCTTTCCTGAGAGAAGTTTTATACATCAGTGAAAGGCCCAGTCGGTATATCGATTGGGCCTTTTTGCGTTTGGTCTGCGCTATTCTTGAACCATGATTTCTTCTGTACCTCTCATTCCTGGAACGAGAGTTTCTATTTACATATCGGTATTTTAGGTCTGTCTTTCTGGATAGTCAGAAGTTTGAATAAACTTGTGAGAGTTTTATGAGAATTCAATGAAGTTGCTGATAGATTTGATCGCCATTCTTAGAGTCAACAACACCACAGTTCGTTCTGGCAAAGGTAACGGTATATCGCTGTTATTCGTTTTGTTGGCAACGATAGGACTCGATAAAGGATGGAATCAAAATGAACAAACGTACTCAAATCAGCTTAGTGATCAGCTCGGCTATGTTGACCTTCGGAGCGGCTCAGGTTCAGGCTGCAGAGCTTGAGGTGACCGTTACCAACGCAACGAAAGGGATCTACTTTACGCCTATCTTGGCAGCCGCTCATGACTCCAGCTTGTTCATGTTTAGAACGGGTGAGAGTGCTTCTGCGGAATTGGAATCGATGGCCGAAGGTGGCGATATTTCAGGTCTATCGAGTTTGATTGCAAACGCGGGCGGTGTGGTGGTTGAAAACCCAGCTACCGGTATTCTTAATCCGGGCGTCGCAACTACGTTTGATATCAACACCGGTGATTTAGCTTACTTGTCATTGGGTGCCATGCTAGTGCCAACCAACGACGGCTTTGTTGGCTTAGACAGTTGGAAAATCCCAACTCAAGCGGGCACCTACAAAGCGACTCTAAATGGTTATGACGCAGGAACAGAAGCCAATGATGAGCTGGCGGGTAGTATGCCAAACCCTCCATTCATTACCTTTGGCGCTGGTGGCACTGGTGTAGAAACTGCAGTATCAAACGCTAAGGTTCATATTCATCCGGGTAACATCGGTGATAGTAACGCGGCTGGCGGCATCAGTGACCTTGATAGTAGCAGTCATCGTTGGTTAAACCCTGTGGCAACTATCACCATTGTTGTGAAGTAAGGGGGATGTATGAAAGCTAGAATTCTATTTATCGCTGCATCAGTAGCTGTGTTAGCAGGTTGTCCGGACGATGACGACGATTACTATCGCTATGATGTGAGTGTGACTAACCTCACCCCCAATCAACCTATGTCGCCCCTCGCGGTATTGACTCACAATACGAATTTTGACCTGTTTGAAGTCGGGCAAAGTGCCTCTGTCGATCTGGAATACTTGGCGGAAGGAGGCAGTAATGCACAATTGCTTGCGCTCAGTGACAATGACGCCAATGTTTATCAAGGCATCTCAGGCAATGGGCTGATTCTTTCAGGTGAGCAAGACACGGTGTCTATTCGTGTTGACCCAAATCAAGAAGGGTATATCTCAGTTGCTTCGATGTTGGTGAACACCAATGATGCGTTTGTCGGCGAATCCGGATTATCGCTCAAGTCATTAGCGGTGGGTGATACCTTTACCATGAACATGAATGTTTGGGATTCGGGAACTGAGCTGAACGATGAGCTTGCTGCAACCATTCCGGGACCAGCAGGCGGTGGTGAAGGTTTTAATACCACACGAGACGACACCGATATAGTGAGTTTTCACTCTGGCGTAATCAGCCAAGATGATGGTCTAGCTACCTCTGCATTAAGTGGCAATCATCGTTTCCTTAACCCCGGTGCGCGAATCACGATTACTCGCACAGAGTAACTGGGTAACACACGATGAAAGAATTCCTGCTCTGTTCCGGTCAATTGAAAGGTGGGCAGACTCCGAATAGAGCAGGGATAATGAACAGTGCTGCGGTAAATTTGATGGCAAACATATTGTTAGTCGAAGACGATGACGACTTGGCTGAGCTGGTGCAGATGCATCTCAAGTTCCAAGGACATGATGTTGTAAGGACCAACTCAATTGAAATGGCTCAAGCGCTATATCAGGGAAGCCAGTTTGATTTGATCGTGCTTGATCGAGGCTTACCTGACGGCGATGGTCTCGATTTTTGTCGATTGTTACGCCAGCAAGAAGACTGGACGCCTGTGCTAATGCTTACAGCAAGAGACACTGAGCTAGATAAGGTGTCAGGCTTAGAAGCCGGTGTTGATGACTACATAACGAAACCTTTCAGCGTTCTCGAGTTTCAAGCAAGAGTGAGGAACGTGCTTCGCCGTTTAAGCCATGTCGAATCAGCGACTCAAGAGGTTGTGACAGCAGAATCGATTATGAATTTTGGTGTGCTCACTATTCAACCTGAACGCCATCAGGTGTCACTCAATAACCAAGACGTACCGCTGACAGCTACCGAGTTTACCTTACTTCATTTCTTAGCAACCCGCCCGGGGCGTGTGTATAGCAAAGACGAGCTGCTCGATCATGTTTGGAATACTCATCACTCTGGCTATCACCATACCGTGTGTAGCACAGTCAACCGTCTAAGAACCAAGCTTGCGATGCCGAATAGTGATGATGATTTCATTAAAACCGTTTGGGGTGTTGGTTATAAGTTTGAGTCGAAAGCTTAGGCCTATGTGTCGCGTCCGAAGTTTACTAAAAGGCCAGTAAGACCTAAGAGCCATCGAGGAGAGAACATGAGTTTCAAATCGCGTTTAGTGTTGTTCACCAGTTTGTGGTTTCTGCTCGTGAGTGTGGTGATTGCTTATACCTATAATTGGCAAAAAGAGACCATAGAACAAAGAACTAAGCAGAGCTTACACAAAGAGCTCGCGGTTCATATGCGCGATGATAATCCTCTGATGATTGGTACCGACTACAACCCTAAAGCGCTCAAATCCATTTTCCACACCTTGATGTTGATAGGGCCAGATTTTGATATCTATTTCCTCGACAGTCAGGGCAAGATTACGACTCATGCTGCGCCAGAAGGCACTGTGTTAGCCAACCAGATAGACTTAGCACCCATTCAACAGTTTTTAAACGACGAGCCTTATCCCATTCTGGGGGAAGATCCGATCAATCCCGGGGCTCGTAAGGTGTTTTCCGTAGCAGCGATTGAAGAGCTAGGTTCGACCGTCGGGTATCTGTACGTTTTGATTGGCAGTAATCGTCACACCGTGATTGCCAATTCGCAGGTCGACACGCCATACATTGCGCTCGCGGGGCTCATGCTGATCTCTATCTTGGGTTTTGCAGTTGGGGCTTATCTATTGGTTAAACGTAGCCTGTTAAACCCAATAGAAGCAGTAACCAACAAGCTGCAACAACAAGCAGAGCAAGATTTTCGATTGGACCCGAACTTCATTCATCAAGTACCAGAATTGGTGCCGATTGCACGCTCGTATCAGTTGATGGCGAAGCACATTCAACAGCAATTTTTGCAACTTGAATATCAGTCGTCACATCGAAGACAAAGCTTATTACAGCTCAGTCATGATTTGAAAACGCCATTGTCGAGTGTATTGGGGTATCTAGAAACGTGGAGGATTCAAAACCCACATTCGGATCCACTCATAGATGTGGCATATCGCAATGGCAACAAGTTATCTGAACAGCTCCATTCGCTGTTAGATAGCGCCAAGAATGATAACTCGGTACCCACATATCAATACGCTTCAATCGATTTCAATGGGCTGATGAGCGAATGCTTAGAAACGATACAAAGCCAATATCGCCATAAAAATGTTGAGTTGAACATTAATATGCCTATTGGAATCAAGGCTGTGGGTGACAGTGATCTGCTTGAGAGGTTGATTTTGAATCTGTTAGATAATGCATTGAGGCATAGCCCAAGTGGAACCGTGGTGTCGCTAGATGTTGATTTTGAAGCGGATTCAAAACGGGTGAAGGTGGTGATTCATAATGAGGTTGAGCAGGAAGCGCCGAACGGTTCGTTAGGTATTGGCACCAAAATCGCGCAGTCGATACTGATGTTACATCACAGCGTGCTAGAAACAACAAAGGCAGAGAACTCCTTTCAGCAAAGCTTTTATTTGCCTTCGGTATAGCTCTGTCTGCCTTCGTTTAGCTCGATGTATACTTACGTAGAACTAACGTTAAGCGTCTTTACTGTCTTCGTTGCCTTCGTTCACTTTCGCGTAGAAGTGAAGTAGCTCAGTTAATTCTTTAACCCAGCCAAACGCATCTTTAGGTGCGTTCTTTAAGATCTTTTCTACTTTCTCACAGTGCACTTCGATTGCGATTGCTTCTTCAAGGTTGAAAGAAATTGAGTAGAAGTGCCAAAGCAGTAGGCGAGTCATTCGCTCGATGTTCTGTTGCGAGTTATCCGACTCTGAGAAGGCTAGGTTTACTTCACCAAGCGCGATAGCTGTCATTCGAAGCATTGCGTCAAATTTCGCTGATTGCATGCGTTCTTCGCTGGTGACTTCTTCTTGCTCGAACGTAAACAATTCCGTCATTGCATCTTCAGGTACAAGGCGATGAATCATTCTTAAACTAAATTCTTCTAGTTCATGGCGAGGCATGGTGATTAAGCAATTTAAGGTGTAGTCGCGTTGCATGGTGTTCTCTTGGATCTGCAAAAAGGTCGGACAGTTTAATGGAGAAGCGAGTTTAGAAAAAGCAGATTTTAGATAAGCCTGCGTTGGCAGGCTTATCTGTGTACTACAAGCCCTAAAATCGATGCTTAGGGGAACTGTATTTAGGTTTGAACGCAGTATCAGGCCTTGCTATGGCTTGGCGGTTGGTACTGCATCGACTGGTCGTTTCTCATGAATATGTTGCTCGCGACCAAACTGCCGATGCAAATAGAACCAAGGGCGAGCCAAGTCATCGCATCAGGAATCTCGTTGAATAGTGGGATCGCCAACAAGGTCGCCACTGCGGGTGTTGCACTGCCAAAAGCGGCAGAGCGTTCAGCCCCTAAGGTATTAACCGCATACAGGTAAGTGAACGCAGCGATTAACCCCGCCCCAACGCCTTGCACTGTTGAATGAACGGCAAGCTCCGTGAAGGGCCAATTAGCGATTGGTGTGTCCATTAGGTGGCTTGGGAGGGTTCCAGTCAGGATTAGGACGAGTAAAAGCAAAGTAGAACAGAGAGAAATAAAACCGGCACTGACTAACGCATTAAGATTAGCGACACGGGCTGAGATGGTGAACATCGCCCACATTAAGCTTCCGCATAAAAACAACAAATGACCTTTGGTGTATTCGAAGTTGAAGCTGCTTAAGCTACTCCCTAAAAACAACAGTATGCCGAGCAAAACCAAACCTAAACCAACAACACGATGTCGGCTGAGTGGCTGCTTAAAAAAGAGTACCGCAATTCCTGTAACGAACAGAGGAAGCGTGCCCGGAACAAGAGCACTGCCATGAGATACCGGAACAAACTGCATGGCCGTTCCGGCAACAAGCAGATAAGGTAATCCGCTACCTACGAACATACCCGTTAGATACCGTTTAGGGACGACGGCAATTGCGCTGCGTGCTTTCCACATCAAAGGCAATAACACCAAAGCCGGTATGAGAAATCTTGTGAGAGCGATATCGGCAGGTGTTAAATCTGAATTTGCGCCGCCTTTAAGAGAAAGAAAAAAGCTCGCCCAAATGAGTAGGGTGACAGTAATAGATAAGTAGCCAAGATTCATAATATAGAAGGAGAGTGGGTGATGACTCATTATGGAACAGTTGGTGTGCCACAGGTTGGCAAGTTTTGGCTAAACTTGAACTATCGTTGATGATTTCTGCTAATATTCACCAAATAATTAACGGATTTAACTAATGTTTGGCATTTACTATGGATAGAATTGATAGGCATCTTCTCGAACTGCTACAAAAAGATGGCAGGTTAACCACGGCTGAACTTGCTGATGAAGTGGGTTTATCACCTTCGCCTTGTGCAAGACGAGTCAAAAGGCTAGAAGAAAAGGGCATTATTGACGGTTATCGTGTGAGCTTGTCACGAGAACAAGTCGGCATCACAATGAGTGTGTTTGTTGAGGTGAGCCTAAACAACCACCAAGAAGTGTCGATAGATAAGTTTGAGGCGGCTGTTGTAGAGATGGAAGAGGTGATCAGTTGCCATGTTGTATCTGGGGCTTATGACTATTTGCTAGAAGTGGTTAGCCCGAACTTGATGGCCTACGAGGCATTTACAAGAAAACTTCAAAGGCTCTCTAACGTGAAAGATATTCATACCCACCTTGCGATAAGACAAGTAAAAGGCAATGCACCACTGCCAATTTATACCGATTAAGCCAAACTCTGAGCAGTAACACGAAGGCAGAATGAGCTGAAAACGAAATGGTTTACTCCTGAAGTAGAAGCGCGGTCAATATCAAAAATCATCCATTAAGTGTCAGGCTTCAGGCAATAAAAAACGGAGCACCTCGTGAAAGGTACTCCGTATATGATAGGTGCAAAACTTAGTGATACTTAAAGTTAGAGATTGAACAATCCCCAGTTTGTGCATTAATTCTGAATGAAAAAGCATGTGAATGATAATCCACGCCGTCATTCCAAATTGTCTCTCCAAATATCTTACATAGCTCTAGCTCACTTACTGAACCGAACTCTTCCATGTGTTTAGCTACAGATAAAAGTTTACCTCTTATCTCTGCAGTCCATTCCGTGTTACTCAAGCAGTTGAAAGCCATAGTTTTTTGCATATTACCTAGCCAAAATGTTTCTTGTTATTAAGTTATATGAAGATTCATGATAACAATTTTCTGGCGTTTGTAAATCTATTTTGTGATGAATATCTCACATACTCGCTTGCATTGGTCGGAAATTGAACTTCATTGTTGATAGATAGCACATTACTTTCACAACCTATTGATAAAGCTTTGATTAACGAGTTCTTAGAATATTATGAATGGGATTAAGCATATTTATCGGAAAAGTCCAGTCGAACGAGTGAGAGAATCTAATGGTGATTTCAGTTTGATGCACCGTTTGCTGGTTGGTTTATGTGGCGGGCTTCGTCAATCATCGTCGCTTCTCTGCGGTATTTTGAAGACAGCTGACGGAATTTTTCACTGAGTGTATGGAGATCTCGGGAGAGTGATTGTGAGCTTTGGACGTGCACCTGCGCGCTTTCTGCCTGGCGTGGGAGTTTTGCTTTGGTGCAGTGTTTGGCGACGGCTTGCCATGAATACGCTAGAGAGTCAGCGCCTTCAAGTTCACTAGACACAAAATACGCCTGTTGTAGCAAAACCTCGGAGACGTCATACGCGGTATTCATATGACTATTGAGCTGCACATTAAACCTTTCTTCGTACTTTGCCCAAAGCTCAATGATCTGCTTTTCATTAAAGTGTTTAGATAACAATGTCTGTGACTCATAGGTTGAAAGAGCTTGGTTGAACTCTTTGGTGTACTGACTATAGCGACCTTCAAAAGAGAGCTGACGATCCAACAGTGTTTGCCAGTTTTCACGGTCACAATGATTCGCTAGAGCGACATTGGCACTCAAAGTTACGCTTACAATGATAACTTTCCCCCAAAAACTCATGACTTTCCTCTACTTACCGTGCGCTCTACTGAGAGTATAGATGAGCAGCAGCATGAGTTGATGTACACTTGAGACATACCTATAACGGAAGAGCTGGTGGATTTGATGAAAAAAGCGCTGATCGCTTTACTTGTGTTGTTGATATTGGGCGGAGGGGGAGGAGCGGCATACTACTTCTTAGTCATGAATAAAGCACCAATCCCACAAGAGAAAACGGAAGAGCCGGCGTTAGAAGCTACCGAGCAATCTGAATCTGACCTCGTACCCATCATGGATCTTCAGCCTGAACCAGAGCAGACGGAATTTTACGTTTTGGAGAGAAAGCTAGAAGTGGTCGAGCAACCTGAAATTGATGGCTTGATAACGGATTACCTCTACAAAGGGGAAAAGGTGGAGGTACTCGAGAAACAGGGAGAATGGGCTCGTATCTCAGACTATATTGTCCTTAAAGATGGCGGCCCACAGACGGCGGAATGGGTCTCTATGTCAGGCTTATCGAATGATGAAGTCATTATTTCGGAAAAAGAAAGCAAAGAGATATTGGATTCCTATTTGGTTAAGTCTGATGATCTCAAGATCCATCAAGAAAAATTCCGTAATTCGGTGGCTAAACTGATCTCTGAGGGGGAGTGTGCCCCAAGTGATTTTGAAGAATTAGGCGGATGGGTGAAATCTCTTAAGTACAGCAATCGAGATGTATATTTTATTTATTGTGGTGGGTTGTCCCTTGAAAACAAAATTTATCTTGATGTAAATACAAATGAAATATTTACGAAGTAAGATCCCACGCTCAATTTATTAATGCTATTTACTTAAGCCCACTCATAGATTGAGTGGGCTTTTTTGTCTATTCATAATGCTCATCGTCCCCATTTAGAACGTTAATTATATTGAAGCTCATATAGAATCATTAGGAAACATTTATTAATTTCTAATAATAGTTTTGTTATTATTCTCGTGATCAATCATTTCAAATTCCCACATTGCATTATTCTTGAAACAAGCTGGGAGATATAGATTTATCTCGTATTAACAAAGGCTTATCTGCTTGTTGGTAAAAGTAAAATTAAATAAACCTTATTAATATCAGAGTTTTGCGTTAATTTACATATTCGTAACATTTCATTAATTTTGGGATGCAAGTCTAGTTTTTAATCATAATGCGAAAATATTTTATATTTGTAATAATACTTTTTGATTTTGAGTTGTAGGGTTTAATTAAAGCAAAACGTAAAGTTTAATTATCAGCTAAGACATTATCTTATTAACATCATTGTTATTTAATTGCTTGTAAGGGATGGAACCATTAATGAAAAAGCTTGCTTTAATTACAGGGTCAAAAGGCGGTATCGGCTCAGCAATTTCCTCTAAATTAGTTGCAGACGGCTATCGTGTTATCGCGACTTATTTTACTGGAAATTACCAATGTGCCTTGGATTGGTTTAACGAAAAACAATTCACCGAAGATCAAGTGAGATTGTTTGAATTAGATGTTACCAATACTGCGGAATGTGCGCTGAGCTTAAGCAAGTTGTTAGAAGAAGAAGGCACGGTGGATGTACTAGTCAATAACGCAGGTATTACACGTGATAGCGTCTTTAAAAAGATGGATGCCGAAGCGTGGAAAGACGTGATTGAAACAAACCTAAACAGTCTGTTCAACGTGACTCAACCTTTGTTCGCTCCTATGTGTGAAAAGGGTAACTGCCGTGTCATCAACATATCTTCCGTCAATGGTCTTAAAGGTCAATTTGGACAGACTAACTACTCAGCAGCGAAAGCTGGAATGATTGGTTTTTCTAAAGCTTTGGCTGCAGAAGGCGCTCGTAGCGGCGTAACCGTGAACGTGATTGCCCCTGGCTACACAGCAACTCCTATGGTTGAGCAAATGAAGCCTGAAGTACTGGATTCAATCAAGAACCAAATTCCGATGAAACGCTTAGCAACACCTGTTGAAATTGCAGACGCAGTGGGCTTTTTAGCGAGTGAATCTGGCGCGTACATTACAGGCGAAACATTGTCTGTGAATGGCGGCTTGTACATGCAGTAATTGGCGAAACTGAAGGGGTTGGAATGATGGAAAAAGTATTTATTGTTGCGGCTAAGCGCACTCCTATTGGTGCATTTACCGGGTCGCTAAAAAACGTATCTGCGGGTGAACTGGCTGGCGTTGCGATCAAAGGTGCACTTGAGTCTGTCGATCTTTCGTTAGATGCGATTGATGAAGTAATCGTCGGCAACGTGATTTCGGCAGGTCAAGGCATGGGGGTTGCTCGTCAGGCTTCCATCTATGCAGGGCTTCCTGAGGAAACACCAGCATACGGCGTGAACATGATTTGCGGCAGCGGAATGAAATCAGTGATGGACGCAGCGGCGCACATCAAAGCACAAGATGCTGAAGTGGTTATTGCTGCTGGCGTTGAAGTGATGTCACAAATTCCTTTTGTGGTACCAGCGAGCGTTCGTAATGGTCACAAAATGGGTGACATCTCAATGAAAGACTTACTGGTTGGTGATGGCTTAACCGATGCGTTTAATCACTACCACATGGGCATGACCGCTGAAAATATCGCGAACACGTTGAATATTTCGCGCCTAGCTCAAGATAACTATGCCTTAGAAAGCCAACAAAAAGCCGTTGCTGCGATTGAGGCGGGTAAGTTTAACGAGCAAATCGTGCCTGTAGAAGTTAAGCAGCGCAGACAAACCGTCACTTTTGATACCGATGAGTATCCGAAGTCAGACGCGACATTCGAAGGTCTGCAAAAGCTTCGTCCAGCTTTTGACCGTGAAGGGTCTGTTACGGCAGGTAACGCTTCTGGCATCAATGATGGCGCGAGTGCAATCATCTTAGCCTCAGAGAGTGCAGTAGCGAAATACGGACTGACACCACTGGTAGAGCTAACGAGCTACGCACAGTCTGGATTAGATCCAAAGATTATGGGTTTAGGCCCAGTAGAAGCCGTTTCTAAAACGCTTGATAAGGCGAATCTCACTCTAGAAGAAGTAGATTTGTTTGAATTGAATGAAGCGTTTGCAGCACAAGCTCTTGGCGTAATGTACCAATTGTCAGAGCAGCATGACTTACCGCTTGATGAGTTCAAGCCAAAGGTCAATGTGAATGGTGGTGCAATCGCGCTTGGCCATCCTTTAGGTGCTTCAGGCAATCGAATTATTGTTGCACTCATCCATGAAATGCTTGAACAGAAAACGACTTATGGCGTTGCTTCACTCTGTGTGGGTGGGGGAATGGGAACCGCTGTTTTGCTAAAAGGTATTGAAGGTTAGAGCCTGATATATCGGTAGCAAGCTTAAATATCGGATCAGCTTTTCAAAGCATCGCGAGTTAATCGATGAGCGTTGGCTGAAACGATAGTGACACAAATTTATTAAACTATGTATTCATCAGGAGTTACTTATGTACACGGATATTTTCAAAACAATTACTGACCAAACTGAAAAGCAATTTGAACCGTACTTAAAGTTCAACAAGTTGGTTGCAAAGAACGTCCAAACGATGACAGAACTGCAAATGAATGCAATGCAGACTTACACGAACATGGGTCTTGCGCAAATGAAAGCAGTGACTGAAATCAAAGACGTGACTAGCCTAACGGCGTTCAACAGCCAGCAACTAGCAGCGCTAACTCAATTGTCTCAACAGATGATGAGTGATAGCTCAAAAATGCAAGCTGCTGCAAAAGAGTTCAAAGAAGATGTTGAAACACTAACAACTGAAAACTTGAAAACAGTTACACCTGCATAAATAAAATCGCCATCGAGTCAGCACAGTGTTTACTGTGAGGCTCGGTGGCGATTTTCCGATTATTGGAGTCATGTTATGTTTCAACACTTCTTTTCGGACTACCTTGTTAAACTTCAACAAACAAACCAGCAATGGTGGGAAAACTTTGAACAAAACAAGGAAGCCGCGCAATCTCCCCTAAATCAAGCGATGCAAGAGTTGAATTTTGATGATGCGTCAAAAATCTTCGAGCAAGCCGCTAACCAACCCGCCGTTCTCCTTCAGTTACAATCCCAGTGGTGGGAACAGCAACTTAAGATTTGGCAAAATGCCGCACTGATGGGTAATACCGAAAGCGTCATTACTGAAGAGCGCAGTGATAAACGCTTTATTGATGAAGCGTGGAAAAATGACCCGTTTTACAGCTTTATCAAGCAGTCTTATTTGTTATTCAGCAAAAGCTATATAGACACCATTAATTCAATCGAAGGCATAGACGAGAAAACCAAGGAACGTGTGGCGTTCTTTTCACGTCAGGCTATCAATGCTCTTTCTCCTAGTAACTTCATTGCGACTAACCCAGAGTTGATGAAGCTAACGCTTGAGCGCAATGGTGAGAACTTGCTAGATGGGCTAGAGCAGCTACAAGCTGACGTTGAAGCGAGCGCGGATATCCTCAAGATCCGTATGACCAACAATAATGCCTTCCGATTAGGTGTTGATGTTGCGAACACGGAAGGTGATGTCGTTTTTCAAAATGATCTGTTCGAGCTTATTCAATACTACCCAAAAACACCTCAGGTGAACGCCACGCCTTTGTTGATCGTTCCTCCATTCATCAATAAGTACTACATTCTCGACCTTCGTGAAAAGAACTCAATGGTTCGTTGGTTGCTTGAGCAAGGGCACAGCGTCTTCATGATGTCTTGGCGCAACCCAGGTGAAGCGCAAAAAGACTTAGAGTTCGGTGACTATGTCACGGAAGGCGTAGCGAAAGCCGTGACGGCAATTGAAGATATCACGGGTAAAGAGCAAATCAATGCTGCAGGTTACTGCATTGGTGGTACTGTTCTCGCTTCAACGGTCGCTTACTATGCTGCTAAAAGAATGAAGAAACGCATTAAAACTGCGACCTTTTTTACGACTCTATTAGACTTCTCTCAGCCGGGAGAGGTTGGCGCATATATCAATGAAACGATCATTAACGCCATTGAGAAACAGAACGATGCTAAAGGATTCATGGATGGTCGTTCATTAAGCGTGACATTCAGTTTGCTTCGTGAAAACAGCCTGTACTGGAACTACTACATTGATAACTACCTAAAAGGCAGCAGCCCAATGGAGTTTGATCTGTTGTACTGGAACAGTGACAGCACTAACGTTGCAGCTAAATGCCATAATTTCTTGCTGCGTGAGCTTTACCTTGAGAATAAACTTGTTCAAGACAAAGGCGTGAAAGTAGGCGGTGTCTGGATTGATCTCAATAAGATAAAAATACCAAGCTACTTCATTTCAGCGAAAGAAGATCATATCGCGCTTTGGCAGGGGACTTACCGTGGTGCCTTGAATACCGGTGGCAACAAGACGTTCGTGCTTGGTGAATCTGGTCATATCGCGGGTATTGTTAACCATCCAGATAAGAAGAAGTACGGGTTCTGGCTGAATGACAACCTAGACGACTCGGCGGATGAGTGGCTAACTAATGCGACTCATAATGAGGGGTCTTGGTGGACACACTGGAATCAGTGGCTACAAGGTTTTGAAACTGACGAAAAAATCGAACCTTTCAATCAAGGCTCAGAGCTTAATCCTGTGATTGGCAAAGCGCCAGGCAACTATGTAAAACAGGTGCTGCCGATTGTCGATCAAGAGCAGGTTGATAAAGAGACCGCAGAGAAAGAAGCGCCAGAAAACGAAGCTTAGGGCGTTAAGTCACATTCAATTATAAAGATACACAACGTCAGATAATAAAAAAGCCACTGAAATCAGTGGCTTTTTCGTATCAACTCATATCAGAATTATCTGGTAGAAGTTGATGGAATCTCGATTGTTAATCGATTTCTTTGTCTTTACCCATAGATAAAATCCAAAGAGATACGGCTGCAACACCTGCAAAGCCACCAAGAATGATAACTGGCATAGCGCTGTAACCTAGGATGTGCCAAATTACGCTTTCTAAAGTACTCATTCAATCGCTCCTTATTGCCAGCCTTCAACGCCGTGCATGTCTGGTAGTTTGTGTGCAATACCTTTGTGACAGTCTACACACGTTTTTTCACCAGAAGCTAGCGCAGTCGAGTGTTGTTTCGCACTACGGGGGCTCTGCTCTGAGAAGTCCATGTAATCGAACTGGTGACAGTTACGACACTCAAGCGAATCGTTCTTCTTCAATCGAGCCCATTCGCGTTCCGCTAGGTGAGCACGACGTGCTTTGAACTTTTCTTCAGTATTGATGGTTTTCGCAATAAAGTGTGCGTATAGCTCTTTAGATGCTTGAACCTTACGAACAATTTTATCTGTCCATTCATGAGGAACGTGACAGTCTGAACAGATAGCACGAACACCAGAACGGTTAGAGTAGTGAATTGTCTCTTGGATTTCAGCAACGATAGGTGCGTGACAGCCAGAACAGAATTCTTCCGTGTTGGTTGCCTCCATACCCGTGTTGAATGCACCCCAGAACAAAAGACCACCCGAGAAACCCAAGAACAAAACAACGCCTACGGCTGCTTTGCTTGGTGTCGCAAGTCTTTTCCAAAACGCTTTAAGTAATTTTATCATATATAGCCTCTCTTACAGTCCGGCTACGATTAACGCAGTGAATCTACAGGTTTGAACTCGTTCTCAACTAGTGGCTTAGCATTAGCTTGAGGTACGTGACACTGTAGACAGAAGTAACGACGAGGTGATACGTCTGCAAGTACCGCATCTTCACGGTTCATGTAGTGAGTTACACTCACTTTAGTAGCACCCATTTCTTTTGCGTTTTTCCAGCTGTGGCAAGAAAGACACTTGTTAGCGTTAAGAGAAACTTCATAGCTACGAATAGTATGAGGCACTAGAGGTGGTTGGTATACGTAGTCACTCTCAAGTACTTGGTCACGAGGGAACTTTTTGAAGTCATCTGCTGCGCGAGTTGCTTCAAGTTCACTTGCACCACGTAGAGATTCTACGCCACCAATGCCGCCTGGGTTATCCAGTTCAGCTTCAGCTTCAGCTTGAACTGCACCAGCTAGCAAAAGACCAGCTGATAGTAGGGCAGTAATCAGTTTTTTCATGGTTAATTTCTCCGCCTAAAGGCTAATTCTTTGAGTGGACTACTTCTTTCAAAAAGTAACGAAAAAGCAGTCGCAATATTAAAAACGTCAGATCTACGAGCTAAGTGGTAAGAACATATTGTCCTTAAGCGACCTTAGTGATCTTAACTGGACACTTCTTGTAATCCGTCTGTTTAGACAGAGGATCCGTTGCATCCAAGATCAACTTGTTGATCAGAATTCTTGCATCAAAGAATGGTACGAATACCAAGCCTTGTGGTGGACGGTTACGACCACGAGTTTCAACACGAACGCGTACTTCACCACGTTTGTTTTCGATAAGAACTTCATCACCACGGCGAAGACCACGAGCTTTAGCATCAGCAGGGTGGATGTAACAAAGTGCATCCGGTACTGCTTTGTAAAGTTCTGGTACACGACGAGTCATAGTACCTGTGTGCCAGTGCTCAAGAACACGACCTGTACATAGCCACATATCGTATTCATCGTTTGGTACTTCAGGTGGCGCTTCGTATGGTGCATTGATGATCAGTGCTTTACCATCTGGTTTGCCGTAGAAGTCCCAATCAGAACCTTTCTTAGCATATGGATCTGAACCTTCTTTAAAGCGCCATAGTGTCTCTTTACCGTCAACAACAGGCCAACGTAGACCACGAACTTGGTGGTAGCGATCGTATGGTGCTAAATCGTGACCGTGGCCGCGACCAAAGGCTGCGTATTCTTCGAATAGACCTTTTTGAACGTAGAAACCTTGAGCTTGTGCATCGTCGTTAAGCTCTTGAGCTTCAGACAGTGGGAATGCATCAACGTTGCCGTTTTTGTAAAGCACGTCGTACATGGTTTTGCCACGGTACTCAGGCATTTTCGCAACCAGTTCTTCACCCCAAACTTCTTCAATAGTGAAGCGCTTAGAGAATTCCATGATTTGCCATAGGTCAGACTTAGCTTCACCTACAGTTTTCACTTGTTGGTACCATGCTTGTGTACGACGCTCTGCGTTACCGTAAGCGCCTTCTTTCTCAATCCACATTGCTGTTGGAAGGATGAGGTCAGCCGCTTGAGCTGTTGCCGTTGGGTACGGGTCAGAACATACAATGAAGTTATCTGGGTTACGGTAACCTGGCAGACGTTCAGTGTTGATGTTTGGACCCGCTTGCATGTTGTTGTTACACATTACCCAGTAAGCGTTGATTTTACCGTCTTTCAACATACGGTCTTGAAGAACAGCGTGAGCGCCGGGTACCGGTGGAATGGTGCCTTCTGGAAGTTTCCAGATATCTTCTGCAATTTTACGGTGTTTAGGGTTAGCAACCACCATATCGGCAGGTAAACGGTGAGCGAATGTACCAACTTCACGCGCTGTACCACACGCTGACGGTTGGCCAGTTAGTGAGAATGGGCTGTTACCTGGAGTAGAAATCTTACCTGTAAGAAGGTGGATGTTGTATACAAGGCTGTTCATCCATACGCCACGAGTATGTTGGTTCATACCCATAGTCCAAAGTGACATTACTTTGATGTTTGGATCGGCATATTGCTTAGCCAGCTTGATAAGGTCTTCTTGAGATACACCTGACATTTCAGACGCTTTCTCAACTGTGTATTCAGCAACAGACGCTTTGTAGTCTTCGAAAGAGATAGCAGTCATTTCGCCTGAGTTAGGGTTTGCGGCTGCTTTCTGTAGTGGATCATCGTCACGCAGACCGTAACCGATGTCTGTCGTTGCTTGCTTGAAGTTCGTGTGCTTGTTCACGAAGTCCCAGTTAACGGCATCGTTTTGAATGATGTAGTTAGCAATGAAGTTAGCAATTGCTAGATCTGATTGAGGTTCGAAGATGTAACCCGTGTCTGCAAGCTCGAAAGAACGGTGGTAGTAAGTAGACAGTACGTTTACTTTAACGTGTGGGTGGCTTAGACGACGGTCTGTAATACGAGTCCATAGTACTGGGTGCATTTCTGCCATGTTTGAACCCCACAGTACGAATGCGTCTGCGTGTTCAAAGTCATCGTAACAACCCATTGGCTCATCAATACCGAAAGTGCGCATGAAGCCTACTACAGCAGAAGCCATACAGTGACGAGCGTTTGGATCTATGTTGTTTGAACGGAAACCCGCTTTCATCATCTTAACGGCTGCGTAGCCTTCCATTACTGTCCATTGGCCTGAACCGAACATACCAACACCTGTTGGACCGTTCTTCTTCAGTGAAGCTTTCCATTTCTCAGCCATCACGTCGAACGCTTTGTCCCAAGATACGGGTGCGAAATCACCATCTTTATGGAACTCACCATCTTTCATACGAAGAAGAGGTTGTTCTAGACGGTCTTTGCCGTACATGATTTTTGAAAGGAAGTAGCCTTTGATACAGTTAAGGCCTTTGTTTACAGGAGCTTCTGGATCGCCTTGAGTCGCAACCACTTTACCGTTTTGAGTACCTACTAGTACTGAACAGCCCGTACCACAAAAACGACAAGGCGCTTTATCCCACGTGATTTTTGTTTGATCAGAGCTAGCAATCAGGTTGGTTGCTGTTGCCGGTAGAGTTACACCTGCAACGGCTGCCGCTGATGCAGCTGCGTTTGCTTTCACAAACGCACGTCTTGTCATTTTCATACTTCACCCTCAAGTTGAGAATTGTTACTTCCAGTTTCTAAATCCGTTTCGTCGAGTCCAGTTTCGATTTGGTGATAAACCAAAGCTGTCCCCAAAACGTTCTTAATGTTGTTTATTGCTTCGATGGTGTCCGTTACAAAACCTTGGTTTTCAGTTTCTAGGACCACGATGATTTTGCCTTCAGGGCTATCTCCGTAGATTTCAGCGTTATCGAATTGATCGATCTCCGCTTTGATCTCATTTAGATGCTCAGGGCTCACATGCACGACTAAACTTGATATATGCACTTCATTTAGTGCCATAAATTGCTCTCGTTATTTTTGTTTTATGCATTACTCACAAGAATAGCCGAAGTAGGGCAAATTGCTACGCAGGCCCCACAACCGCTACACTCATCTAACTCGATTTTTGGTAGAGCAACACTGCCTGCTCTAAGTTCAAATTGAATGGCCATAGGTTCACACATGTCACCACAGCTTCGGCATTCAACATTTTGTTGCGCTAAACACTTATCAGAGATTTGTGCTTTTGCTTGCCAAGGCTCTCCTTGCTTTGGCTTAAAAATGGGTTCGGGACAAACATCTGCACATTGATAGCAGAACGTACACTCATCAATAGAGAAATCTACAGTGGGAAAACCACCATCGCCTACAATGATTATCTTAGTCTCACAACTCTCGATGCATTTACCGCAGCGAGTACAGTCATCTGTAAAGCTTTCTAGGCTGTCAATCCAAGGCAAACGAATCTGGCTTGAGTCAACTTTTCGTCTTGAAAAAAGACGGCGTTTTGATAGATCTACCACTAGATACCTATAGATGTTACTAAGATGTTGTAATTGTAGGTCATTATTCTATTAATATCTTGTAATGAGTCCTCACAAGTAGTGTAGTTTTAGAAACAATTGTATAAATACCCCCTAAGGGCTAATTGGGGGCATATATTGTCTTAGATCAATAAATTACGGAGCGAGTGATCACATATTGAATGGAGCTATGATTTTTGATGTGTGACAATACGATATCGCTGGCAAGTCATTTATCAATAGGAAGGCACTTTTGCTTATAAAACCGGTTTCATCTGTAACAAGTACGATAGCAAAATCTTTGCTCTCTATACTGCTGTTGTCGGTTGCTACGACTGGCTTTGCCATCTTTACTTTGGCTTCAAGTTTGAATGATGCGGAAGCGGTTAACGTGGCCGGTTCAATGCGAATGCAAAGCTACCGTTTAGCCCATGATATTCAAATAGAATCTGTCGATTATGAATCTCATATTCGTGAATTCGAAAGTTCTCTTTACTCGCCATCCATGACTAATTTGGTCAGTTGGAATGTTCCGACAGACATCACAGAAGATTACTATTTAATTATCGGCCGTTGGCATGAGCTAAAACAGGTCTTGAATAGCGAAGAGCGCGATCACTATCTCGTGTTGGTTGAAAACTTCGTGGCTGAAATCGATGGCTTCGTTTATAAGCTGCAAGAGTTCTCTGAAGACAAGTTAATAAAGTTAGCGTGGGCTGGTGGTATCGGCCTTGGTGGGATTCTGGTCATATCTCTTTTTGTTGTTCACTTTGTACGTAAACAGGTTGTTAAACCGCTACATGCTCTTGTCGGTGCGAGCCAAAGAATCAAAAACAGCGACTTCGAGGTAGAACTCAAGGTGACCAGTAACAACGAAATGGGCATTTTGACCAAAACCTTCAACTCGATGGCCAAAGATTTAGGCGTGCTTTATCGAAACCTTGAAGATGTGGTGGATGCAAAGACGATTGAGCTGCAAAATGCGAACCAGTCGCTGCAGGCACTTTATAACTCGTCACAAGAGCTCACGGTGACGCGTATTGCTCCTGAAAACTTCCGAGCTATCTTGCAGCATCTCGTGAGCTTGGAAGGGATTGGATCACTGAGGCTCGAGATTGTCGATAACTCAGGCCGTTCATTGATTATGGATGAAGGTTACGATTCGAATTTAGACTACGAAAAGTTTGAGATGAAACTCGACGATAACGAACTTATTCTCGGCTATTTATACTGTTCATATCACCACGGGCACTCAACTAAAGCTCTGATCGAAAGCTTCATTCAACTGCTATCGAGAGCGATCTACTACAATCGTGCTCAAAAGAAAGCTGAACAGCTTATTATCATGGAAGAGCGTGCCACGATTGCACGTGAACTCCACGATTCATTGGCTCAATCACTGTCGTACTTGAAAATTCAAGTTACACTATTAAAGCGTGTGATTGGCAAACTGCCAGAGCAACAGCACCGAGAGCAATCTGAACAAATCGCGTCTGAGATCGGAAACGGCTTAGCCGACGCTTATACCCAGTTAAGAGAGCTACTCACCACATTTAGGTTGACCATTAAAGAGGGCAACTTTGGAGACGCCTTAAGTACCATGCTTGAGGCGCTCAGCGAGAGAACCGATGCGAAGATTAACCTCACTAATAATCTCTCATCGATCGAGCTTGATGCGCATAGTCAGGTTCACTTGCTTCAATTGATTCGTGAAGCAACAATAAATGCAATAAAACACGCCAATGCCGACTTGATAGATGTATGCTGTATCGATGAGGACGGTGAAGTATTAGTCGTGATAAAAGATAATGGAGATGGCTTTGACTCAAGTAGTTCTAAGATGAACCACTACGGGATGAGCATTATGCATGAGCGTGCGGTAAGACTGAATGGCGACTTGACGATTGAAGCGGCGCAAGGTGAAGGCTGTACAGTCATATTGAAATATAAAAGTTTGAAGGAAGTTAAAGTTGACGATTTGTAAAGTAATGCTGGTTGATGATCATCCATTGATGCGCAGAGGTATAAGCCAATTACTGAGCTTTGAAGACGAATTCGAAGTGATTGCAGAAGCAAGTAACGGCACTGAAGCGGTTGCTCTTGCTCATGAAGAAGAACCTGATTTGATCCTTTTGGATCTCAATATGAAGGGCATGTCTGGTTTAGATACCTTGAAAGCACTTCGCACTGACGGTTCTAGCGCAAACATTGTTATTCTAACGGTTTCTGATAGCCCTGCAGACATTGAAGCGATTGTAAAAGCAGGCGCTGATGGCTACTTGTTGAAAGACACTGAACCCGATGAGTTAATTGAACTGCTTAAGCAAGCACACAGCGGTGACAAGGCTTACAGCAGTGTGGTTGCTCGTTACCTAAATGATGCTGGAAGCCGCAATGATATCTTCGAACAACTGACTGAACGTGAAATGCAGATCCTTCAAGAAGTCGCGAAAGGTTACCGTAATAAGCAGATCGCCGATCACCTGTTTATTTCTGAATCGACAGTTAAGGTACATATGAAAAGCTTGTTGAAAAAGCTGCAAGTGCCTTCCCGTACCGCTGCAACGGTTCTGTATCTAGAACGCTATGGTGAAATGAAGTAGGGCTTGTTCCTTTGAGATAACACTATTTCAAGCCTGACTGTTTATACATTTTGTACATGTCTCGATAGTTTTAACGATGTTGAGAAAGTGACATTAAAAAAGGCGCTGAACTTATTAAGTTCAGCGCCTTTTTGTTTACGCATTTTATATTCAGTATTGGTGTTCGTTTGTTCTTCGTTCTTTGAGATTAGAAACTTAAGGCTTACGCCGACATTGGAACCAATACAAGCGTACCGAAGATAACCGTAATAAGACCACAGATTACGGGTACAGACGTACGTTTTACGACTTCAAATGGGCTGATTTTACCCATACCAGAAGTCGCTACGATTACGCCAGATACTGGTGAAATTGTACGACCTAGGTTCGATGCTTGAAGCATTGGGATGATTAGGAACGCTGGGTTCAAGCCCATTTTCGCCGCTAATGATGGAGCCAGTTCTACGAATGCATAGAAAGGTGCATTACCTGAACCTGTCGCAATTGCCGCAGCAACCGTTAGACCTGTGAGGATAAGCATCAATGCGATGCCGCCTGCGCCTGCAGATTCGGCAAGACCGATTAGGTTATCAATTGCACCGATAGACATTAGACCTTGAGCAAATACGCCCGCCGCAACCAACAGCATTACCACGCCTTTGAACGCGTCAGCCATGCCTTGGTAGCAAGAGTCTAGATCTTCTAGTGTTTTCTCGCCGTCAAACTTCTTAACAACGTAATCGATAACTGCGCCTACGAAGATAGAACCTACCACAATAGTGTAGATATCAAGTGAAAGCCCTGGAATCGTACGACCGTTGAATAGGAAAACGCCGATGATAGGTAGGAATGGAAGTGCAGCGTAGAAAGCCGGCGCCGTTGTTTCGATTTCAGAAACGTCTACTTTTTCCATTGGTGTGTTTTCTTTCTTATCTAGGTATTTGTTCCAGAAGAAAGCCGCACCCGCCATCACGATGATCGCACAGATAGAAACAGGCAGTACCGTTTGAACAGCAAACACATCAAGAGACATGCCTGATTTTTCTGCCGCGATAACCACATCACCAGACGTTGGTGAAAGAATGATGGCTGCAGGTGACGCACAAACTGCAACTGCCGCTGGGCGAGAAATACCCATTGCCGTCATCATTGGGAATAGGGTTGCCATCAATAGCACACCAAGACCCGTTGCAGAACTTACTGCTAGAGACATCAGACACGCTACGATGTAAGCCGCAACAAGAAGTACATAGGGAGATTTGATCGCAGCAAGCGGTTTAGAGAACTGTTTCACTACCACGTTGTTAGCACCAATGTGCGTCATGTAAGAAGCAAAACCACAAAGAAGCATGATTTGCATGCCTAGGCCGCCCCCGCGGTACTGAAGCATGTATTTAACAAATTCTAGTGAGTCGGTAACCATGTTACCTGTTGAAGCTACCTTAGCTGGTAAGACTGTGTGACCAATAAGGCCGGTGATAAGAAGTAGGGCAAGGCCAGCAGTTAGTAATACACCCGCCGCTTTATAGCCTTTTACAATAAAGTAACCAACAGCAATAGTAATCACTAATCCGATCAAGAGCTCTAACATAGAAATCTCCACAAAGTTTAAAAAATATAAGAAAGTGTTTCAGAATATGACAATGAATGTACAGAAAACTGCACTGTGGCACGAGGCATAGTTGAGGTTGATATGATCTAAGACAAACATTTTTTCGATGTTAATTGTGGTTGTAAATTGTGAATAACTACTGTTGTTTAGATGTTAATAAACAAATTTTGTGGCTTGTCAGAATATAACTTGGATCACCTTTGATTGTTCTATTTGCATATGGTGGTGTTATTTTATAAATCGCGAGTATTTTTTGTACTTTGGAAGGAAACGTGTAACGAAGTGGGTGTTTATCGGAGTAAAGAGGTGAGAATCTTAGCTTTTAAGCTTACTTACATTTAAAGATTACTTATGTTTAACGCCTACTTACTTCCCATAAGTAAGCGCTAAAACACAAGTTATAATAAGGCGATTCTTCAGCTTCTTCGTTTAACTCAGAACCTTCATTTAATACGACTTCGTCCTCGAGTACCACTTCTTCAACTTCTTCTGCGAATAGGGGCATAGAGAAAGCGATTAGAACTAAAGGTAGCTTTGGTAGGAATCGTGTGTATGAAATTGTATTTGCTAATGGGTGCGATGTTCGTGAGATAGTGTGTTTCGACATAATGGTTTTGTATATAAAGTGATTTAACACGACGAACTAAGTGTTAGTCTGATGAGTAGACAGTGATCGAATCGAACCGTTGGTATTGTCGGCGCAGGCTCCATCGCAATCGACTCCCAATTCATTTTTGGGGTCGGAATGGTATGCACGGATTGGATTAAGTGGAGGTGCTGATTGAATAAGCTCACTTCACTTACAGCGTCCTCAAGTTGTTTGGTATTCATCTACATTCCTGTCGACTGTTGTTCTTGTAATTTGGCGCTTAGTTTATGTTCAAAGCGCCAGAACAGTATTTAAATGAATGTGAATGATCTTTCGTGAGGTTACTTGATATTGGTTTAGGAATATTTGGAGTGGTTGAAAGCAGTGTGATGAGTAGGGAATGCGCACCAATACAGAGAACAGGCGTCCTCTGTGTTGGCTATATGCGGTGCTAGATTCAGCCTGATCTTTGGCGTCTGGCGACCAAAGTAAATCGGTAATCGTTAGACGTGAAGTAGTTACGGCTGTATTCAAACACCGTGTTATTGGCGAGGTAACCGCGAGTACGTTTTTCAATGATAGGCTGAGCTGGGTCAATACCTAACTGTTTAGCAACGTCTTCAGGCGGAAGAATCGGTACCAATTCCTGCTCACTTCGATCAATCACCATGCCTTTGGTGTTCTCAATAAAGTCGTATTTTGATGTCTGCATCACTTGATAGGTGAGATCTGGGAATAGGGCAACAGGTAACCAAGTTTCTTCAACCGTGATTGGATTGTTGTCTATGAAACGAACACGTTTTACGTAGAAAACCAATTCGCCTTCTTTGATATCTAAATGTTCAGACATCGCCAAAGAACACGGCTTCATTTCGAAGGCCAGAACTTCACTGTGTGTAACCACATCCAAATGCGCCCACTTTTCTTGAAAGCTCGACTGTTTGTAGATGTCGTAATTGATCTTGTTCTCTTTGACGTAAGTACCACTACCTTGAACGCTTTCCAGCTCATCGTTTTCGATCAGTAGTTTCAGCGCCTGTCTAACCGTTACACGACTTACCGAGAATACTTCACGCAATTGCGCTTCCGTTGGGAGTGCTTCTCCAACTTTATATTCACCAGAACTGATCTTTTCTCTTATTGCATCGGCGATTTGGCGATACATAGGGAGTCTTGCCATTTTTGCCTCATTTGTGCGCTAGGACAACTAGACTTTGATTAACAACCTGTACCTTAAATACGTAAATTTGCTCTATATAAGCTTTGCTTTAAAGGTTAGTGTGAGCATCGTATCGGCGTTTTGTAGTACATATAATACAAATTAAACGATACATAACAAGCTTTCTTAAAGGATTTACCAATACAGTTTAAATACAAATTAAATACAAATATGTATTGATGAGATCGTGATCACGGATTAAGTGTCTTGAAGTTGTATTATTCATCTCGTCGACAGGGACGACTGTCGTACTAATCCGTGACTATGGGACAAAGGTTATGAAACTTACTACTCTAACGAATAAGTCGCTCGTAAATCTGCAAACTACGTTTAGCAGTCGAGAAGAAGCGATTTACGCACTTGCTGACCAACTGAATCAGCAAGGCAAACTGCACAACAAACAAGAGTATCTTGATGCAGTATTTGCTCGTGAAGAGCAAGGCCCGACAGCGCTTGGCGAAGGCCTAGCAGTACCGCACGGCAAGACTGACGCGGTTAAAGAAGCTGGTTTCGCTGTTGCAACATTGAAAGAAGACATGAAATGGAAAGGCCTAGATGAAGACGAAGATGTGAATCTTATCTTCCTAATTGCCATTCCAAATGCAGAAGCGGGTTCTACCCACATGCACCTGCTGACCGAACTGACAACCACATTGGTTGATGACGATGTTCGTGAAGCAGTATTAAAAGCAACAACCGCTGATGAAATCTTCGCGCTTCTTGATGGCGATAATCAGCAAGAAGAAAAACAAGACAACTTAGATACAAATGCGCCGACAATTGTATGTGTTACTGCTTGCCCTGCAGGCATTGCTCACACCTATATGGCGGCAGAATACCTAGAAAAAGCCGGCAAAAAGCTTGGCTACAAGGTTCATGTTGAAAAGCAGGGCGCAAACGGTATTGAAGATCGCTTAACTGCGGAACAACTTAATAATGCTGTAGCGTGTGTGTTTGCTGCTGAAGTGGCGATTAAAGAATCTGAGCGCTTTAACGGCATTCCTCGTATTGAAACGCCAGTCGCAGAACCGATTAAACACGGTGAGCGCATTTTAAACGAAGCGATCGAAGAGTCGAAAAAAGGCAACGGTGCAGAGCGTAAAGTAGCTACTGATGATAAACCGAAGAAACTGCCACTGAAAACTGAGCTCAAACAAGCACTGCTTTCTGGTATTTCTTACGCAGTTCCTCTTATCGTTGCTGGTGGTACTGTTCTTGCGGTTGCTGTTCTTATCGCGCAAATTTTTGACCTGCAAGAGCTCTATGCAACAAAAGATTCTTGGCTATGGATGTATCGCAAACTAGGTGGCGGCCTACTGGGTACATTGATGGTGCCAGTACTGGCAGCTTACACAGCTTACTCATTAGCAGATAAACCGGCACTTGGTCCTGGTTTTGCCGCAGGTATTGCAGCAAACATCATTGGCTCTGGTTTCCTAGGCGGTGTTGTTGGTGGTTTGATTGCGGGTTACGTGATGCGTTGGGTAAAAGAGCATGTTCGCTTAGGCCCTGCATTTAACGGCTTCCTTACTTTCTACCTTTATCCGGTGATCGGTACTTTGGTGGCAGGTAGCTTGATGCTGTTTGTTATCGGTAAACCTGTAGCGTTCCTAAACCAAGGTCTAACGGACTGGTTGAACGGTATGTCAGGCACCAATGCGCTGTTATTGGGTGCGATTCTTGGTCTGTTTGTATCATTCGACTTAGGTGGTCCGGTAAACAAAGCTGCTTACGCATTCTGTTTAGGTGCAATGGCAAACGGTGTTTATGGTCCTTACGCAATCTTTGGCTCAGTAAAAATGGTATCGGCGTTCACGGTAACGGCTTCTACCATGATTGCTCCACGCTTATTCAAAGACTTTGAGATTGAAACCGGTAAATCTACATGGCTACTTGGTCTTGCGGGTATTACTGAAGGTGCAATCCCAATGGCGATTGAAGATCCAATCCGTGTAATCGGCTCATTCTTACTAGGCTCTGTAGTAACAGGTGCAATGGTGGGTGCGGCAGGTATTGGTCTATCCACTCCGGGCGCAGGTATCTTCTCTATTTTCTTGTTACACGATTCTGGTTTAGGCGCATTCTCTGCTGCTGCAATCTGGTTCGGTGCTGCGATTGTCGGCACAGTGATTTCAACCATTACTCTTCTGATGTGGCGTGGTCACGCGGTAAAAAAGGGTAAATTTGAAGCAAGTACTGCAACACAGAACTAACTGAATTTTGAGTTAGCTCCTAACTCACTGCGAAATCAATATATAAAAAATAACAAACAACTGGCTGCCCTAAATACCTGTGCTCCTAACGGTTTTATTCACACAGATTCTGGGCGTGGTTTTCTGCACCCTAAATTTAGTGGCAGCCAATTTTAACCCCTTGAAAAAATTCAATTTAGTCGTATTTGGGTTCGAACTTTAGTTTTACTCGAAGCGACACATTTAGGTAAATGATTATGACTACATCACGCGTACATATTACTCCTCACATGCACTGGGATCGTGAATGGTATTTCACAACAGAAGAGTCTCGTATTCTTCTTGTGAACAACATGGAAGAAATCATGAACCGTCTGGAGAGCGATCCAGAATACAAATACTACGTTCTAGATGGTCAAACCGCCGTTTTAGAAGACTACTTCGCAATCAAACCAGAAAACACAGAGCGCGTAAAAGCATTGGTTGAAGCGGGCAAGTTAATTATTGGCCCTTGGTATTCTCAAACCGACACAATGCAAGTTTCTGGTGAGTCAATTGTACGCAACATGATGTATGGTATTCGTGACTGTATGAAGTTTGGCGATGCAATGAAGATTGGTTACCTACCAGATTCATTTAGCATGAGCTCACAGCTGCCAATGATCTACAACGGCTTCGACATCACGCGTGCAATGTTCTGGCGTGGTTGTTCAGAGCGTCATGGCACCAACAAAACAGAATTCTTATGGCAGTCTAATGACGGCAGTGAAGTAACGGCACAAGTGCTTCCGCTGGGTTACGCGATTGGTAAATACCTTCCACAAGACGAAGAAGGCTTGCGTGCTCGTTTAGATAAGTACTTCCCAGTGCTAGAAAAGCCATCGGTGACTAAAGATATCTTGCTACCGAACGGCCACGACCAAATGCCGATTCAAAAAGACATCTTTGAAGTAATGGACAAGCTTCGCGAAATCTACCCAGATCGCGAGTTCTCAATGAGTCGCTTTGAAGAAGTATTCGAGAAAGTAGAAGCAGCGCGCGACCAACTCGACACAATCAAAGGCGAATTCAACGACGGTAAATACATGCGTGTTCACCGCACGATTTCGTCAACACGTATGGACATCAAACTGATCCATGCGGAAATCGAAAACAAGATTGTAAACATCCTAGAACCTCTAGCGTCTATCGCTTGGACATTAGGTTTCGAATATCACCACGGTTTGATTGAGAAAATGTGGAAAGAGAGCATGAAGAACCATGCTCATGACTCTATTGGTTGCTGTTGTTCAGACAAGGTACACGCTGAAATCCTAAACCGTTACATCCTTGCGGACGACATGGCGACAAACCTAATCCACTTCTACAAACGTAAAATCGTTGACCATATGCCGGATCGCGAAGGTTGCGACAAACTGGCGATGTTTAACCTTTCTCCGTATGAGCGTGAAGAAGTGGTGAACACAACCATCACTATCCGTGCTCAAGAATTTTCTATCTTTGATGAAAACGAAAACCCAGTTGAATACTTCATCCAAGACAAGCGCCAAATTGACCCGGGTAAAGTAGACCGTCAAATCGTTCACTACGGTAACTACGACCCGTTCATGGAGTTTGATATTCAAATCAAACGCATTGTGCCAGCGATGGGCTTCACCACGTTACACATCCAAGGTAACGAGAAGGGTGCAGTAAAAGTTGCAGAACAAAAAGACTACTTACTAGAGAACGAGTACTACCGAATCAATGTAAACGACAACGGTACTCTGACTATTTTCGATAAAGAGACAGAGCAAGTATTCGACCAAGTACTTCGTTTGGAAGACAGTTCTGATGACGGTGATGAGTACGATTACTCTCCATCTCGTCAAGAATGGTTACTGTATTCAGACGAGTTCCCAGTCGAAACATCGATTGACCATCAAGGCTTCCACTCGGTAGCGAACATCGCTTTCCGAATGAACGTACCTGAAAACCTTGCAGAGCGTGAAGAACGCACGGGTCAAAACGGATTCGTTGAAGCGCAATGCCAAGTGGTATTGAAGCAAGGTTCTCGCCGCATTGAAGTACGTATGGAACTAGACAACCAAGCCGACGACCACCGTGTACGTGTCTTAGTACCAACGCCATTCGTTTCTGAAACTGTGGTTGCAGACAACCAGTTCGGTTGTATTACTCGACCAACCAATGACCCAGCAATGGCGGTTTGGGAAGAAGAGAAGTGGAAAGAAGCACCGGTTCCGGTTTACCAACTGATGAACTTCGCTGCATTAGAAAACGGCAAAGCGGGCATGGCGATTATGTCGAATGGTCTACGTGAATTTGAGGTGATTGCATCTCAAGGTGACGAAAACCGAGATACCTTCGCACTGACACTGTTCCGTGGTATCGGCGTGTTGGGTAAAGAAGAGCTATTGCTTCGCCCAGGCCGTCCATCAGGCATCAAGATTCCGACACCAGATTCGCAAGTGCGCGGTAAGTTAGTGTGTGAATTCACGTTGTGCGGTTTCTCTGGTAACCATATTGACGCGAACATCATGGCGCAAGCACGTGACAATGTCACTCAAATCGAATGCTACAACAAGATCCCTTACAACGCGATGAAGCTCAACGTGGGTGAGCAGAACCTACCTATGAGTTTTAGCCTTCTGTCTAAGCAACAATCAGGCGCGGTGTTGAGTGTGCTGAAGAAAGCGGAAGACGAAGATGCACTGATCATGCGTGTCTACAACCCGGCAGAATCGGGTTCAGTATCGGATTCAATCTCTTTTACTCAAGCGGTTTCAAGCTGGAAAGAGACAAGCATGGACGAGCGCGTACGCGAAGGTGATGTAGCATCTGAAGAGTTCGGCCAGATAGCACCTTGCCAAGCAAAAACATTCCAAATCAAATTCTAATTTCGATAACCCGCTCACCTTGGTGGGCGGGAATGGTGAACGACAATGAAAATTGTAATTGCCCCTGATTCATTTAAAGAATCACTCGACGCTCATCAAGTTGCGTCTTGCATTGAGCGTGGATTTGCCGATGTTTTCCCTTACGCAGAGTTTGTGAAAATGCCACTCGCCGATGGCGGAGAAGGCACGGTAGACGTGTTGCTAGAGGCGCTCAATGGTAAGAAGCAACGGCTGCACACGACGGATCCAATCGGGCGTGAATGTACGGCTTATTGGGCTTCGTTGGAACAGACTGTTGATGGCGCCAACGTAAAAACTGCCTTGGTGGAATTTGCTCAAGCATCGGGTTTAGACCTATTAACCGTAGAAGAAAGAGCACCGTTAACCGCATCTTCGTTTGGTACTGGGCTATTGATCAAAGATGCACTAGATCAAGGTGTTGAACAAATCATTATTGGTTTGGGCGGCAGCGCAACCAATGATGCAGGTGCTGGCATCTTACAAGCGTTGGGAGGCAAGTTATTAGACAAGCAAGGCAACGAGCTATCTGGTGGCGGCGCCGAATTAAGCCGGTTAGCAAGCATCGATCTTGAAGGACTGCACCCTAGATGCAAAGAAGTGACGTTCGTGGTCGCGTGTGATGTGAATAATCCATTATGTGGCGAAAGCGGAGCCAGTACTGTGTTTGGTCCGCAAAAAGGCGCATCAAAAGCTCAAGTTGAACAACTTGATACTGCGATCGGGCACTTTGCCGATATCGCTCAAGCACATACGGGTACTAATCATCGCGACACAGCTGGATTTGGTGCTGCTGGTGGTACACCTCTGGGGTTAAGTCTTGCATTCAATATCCAAATTAAAGCGGGTATTGAGATGGTATTAGATGCCTTGGATGCAGATAAGGTTCTTGAAGGTGCTTCACTGGTCGTGACCGGAGAGGGGCAGATGGACAACCAAACCCTGCAAGGTAAAACACCTTTCGGCATCGCTCAGCGAGCTCAAAAGTTGAGTATTCCAACCATTGGAATTGCGGGCTCTTTGGGGCAAGACGTTGAAAAACTTTACGGCTCAATGTCTAGCTTATTTGGAACCGTACGTTCACCTCAGTCTTTAGACCAAGTTTTATCAGAAGCGAATCAAAACCTGACTCGCACTGCCCGTAATATCGCCGCCACGCTCAAGCTTGGTAGCCAGATTTTTAATGAGAAGTAATTATGTCTCTATTTAAACTCGACAACGTTATTCAAAACTACGCATGGGGAAGCAAAGACTCCATTAACCAATTGTTTGGTATTGTGAACCCAAACCAGGAACCTCAAGCAGAAATTTGGATGGGTGCTCATCCAAATGGTTGTTCAAAGGTAGGCGATACCGGTGAATCGCTTTCTCACATGATTGATGAAAACAAAATCGATGTCTTAGGCGGATACACGGCGGCTCGTTTCGGTGAATTGCCTTTCTTGTTTAAGGTGTTGGCCGCTGAAACACCGTTATCGATTCAGGTTCACCCGAACAAGCGAAAATCAGAATTAGGTTTTGAGCGTGAGAATGCACTTGGTATCCCTTTGAATGCGTCTAATCGCAACTACAAAGATCCAAACCATAAACCTGAGTTGGTTTATGCGTTGACCTTCTACAAAGCGATGAATGGCTTTCGTCCAATCGACGACATTATTGCCTTGTTCGAAGAAGCGGATATTCCTTCGTTAGCGATTGAGCTTAATGTACTAAAAGCCAATGCCGACAGTGATTCTTTGAAGTCGTTCTTTAGCGCCATTATGTCTCTTGAAGGTGACCGCAAAGCGTCTGCGCTTAATGAGCTTTATGCTGCACATGCGCGACCAGCCAAAACGGTCATGGGGCGTGAAGCTCTTCAATACAGCATCGAATTCAAACAGCATTATCCAGGTGATATTGGCTTATTTGCGCCATTAATGCTTAACACGGTTGAGCTGGCGCCCGGTGAAGCGATGTTCCTGTTCGCAGAAACCCCACATGCTTATGTTCAAGGTACGGGTTTAGAGATTATGGCAAACTCAGACAATGTGCTGCGTGCCGGTCTCACTCCCAAATATATCGATGTCCCTGAGCTTATCGACAACACAATCTTTGAGCCGATTAAGCCAGAAGATATCCGCCTTAAGCCTGTATTGAAAGAGGGCAAGATGAGTTATCCGATTCCAGTGGATGACTTTGGCTTTGATATCTTGTCTGCGACTGATGAGAGCAAGTCACAGTATCTACGTAGCGCGGAGATCTTGTTCTGTGTGGAAGGAGAGGCGACCGTCACTTCAGAAGGGCGGTCAGTTTCTCTTAAGCCCGGAGAATCGGTCTTTGTAAGTAGTAATTCAAGTGTTTACCAATATCAAGGGAATGGCATTTTGGCTCGTGCTTTTAACTAGTGCCCCCGTGCTAGCGATCAGCAAAAGAAATGTCAGAGTGCCACTGTAAAGTGGTACTCAATATTGGATTGATGGTTGTTACCTATCTGTCTTTGACAGTCATGATTATTGACCATACCCGCTACTCTGGCGGGTTTTTTCATTATTAGAATGAGCAGATATAAGCTTGTAGAAAAGACAAACCCTGCGATCAGAGCAGGGCTTTTTATTGAATTAGTACTGAGTGACTGGTTAGGCAATGTGCGTCATTTTATTAAGCACAAAGGTTTCAATACAACCTTCAGTCGCAGCCATGTAGTCAGCGATGTGTTGGCTCGCTAAGTGTTTCTCTAGATGAACTTCAGACTCCCAGTTCTCATGAAAAACGAAGTGAGCAGGGTTACTGTTATCTTGGTGCAGATCGTAGTTAATACAGCCGTCTTCAACACGGGTTTTATCGATCAATTTAATCATCTCAGCTTTTACAAGCTCAGTTTTGTCTTCTTTAGAGACGATCGTTGCAATAATAGTCAGTTTGCTCATTTTCAATTCCTTCGCTTTAAACTCGGTAAGTTTAAGTAATATAAGAATAAATTTAGAATGAAGAAAGAGTTCTGAAATCCAATAACTATGGTTCTTACCATCCACAATTCAAACTCGAGAGCATAGGGCCAGAGCCGAGTAGGTTATGCTTATTAAAAAAAGCCCTAATAGCAATATGAGGGCTTTTGAATAAGAATCAAACTGTGTTGTTACTGGGGTGTTAAGCGTACTGTTTTAGCTTAAGCGTATTGCTCAACCGTCATTGCCCAATTTTTCTTCTGTTGTTCGAAATTCATTTTGATTTGCTGATAACGAACCTTAAGAACAGAGTGTTCGTACTTCTTCACAACGTCTTCGCGCTTGCTTTCAAGTAGCTGTTTTTTAACTTCGTAATATTCGTTCATGTTTGATACTAGAGCATCAAACTCTTGTTGAAGCTTCTCTGCGATTTGTTGCTTGTCGGCACGATGCATGATTTTTTGCTGGGTGCGTTTAAGTAACATTGACGCTTCAGCTTTCTCAATACGAGCTTGAGGGGTTTTCTTAAGCTTACTTGCCAGTCCCATCAACGAAGCACTCTTAATCAACCATTTTGTTGGATCGTATTGCCACCAGTAGATGCCGTTACGGTAGTCGTTCTCAAAGATGTGGTGGAAGTTGTGGTAGCCTTCGCCGAAAGTGAGTACTGCTAACACACCGTTATCACGCGCTGTGTTTTTGTCAGTAAAAGGTTGGCTACCCCAGATGTGAGCAAGAGAGTTAATAAAGAATGTTGTGTGGTGGTTAAGTACCAAACGAACTGCACCTACGATTAACAACATGCCAATCACGTCACCGTAAATCACGCCTAAAGTGATAGGAACACCGAAATTCATTAGTAATGCTAACAGAACATAGTGCTTGTGCTGCCACATAACAATCTTATCTTTTTTAAGGTCACGGCAGTTTTCGTAGTTTTCGTACATTGAGGTGCTGTAATTACGAACCATCCAGCCAATGTGTGAGTACCAAAATCCACGTTTTGCAGAGTATGGGTCTTTGTCGTTGTTATCGACATGCTTGTGGTGAACACGGTGATCAGAAGACCAGTGTAGCGCGCTGTTCTGCAGGGCAAATGCACCACCTAATGCAAACAGGAATCTTAGGCTTGAATGCGCTTCAAACGCTTTATGTGACCATAAGCGGTGATAACCTGTCGTGATTGAAAGGTTACAGAACGTAAAGCAGATTGCTAGCCATATCCAGTGCTCCATGCCATAGCCAAAAAAGTAGCCATAAACGGGAGCCGCTACAACAGCAAGCAGCATACTAAAAGAGAACACAAAAATATTGAGCCAGATTAATGGCGGCTTTTTTGTAGATTGTTTGTCGGCACTATTCATTAGCAAATTTCCATTGGGCTTACATCTGTGCGCTAGAATATCAGCGTACACGTGTAAGTCAATATTGAAAGTGTAAACGTGTATTAGTATGTTTTGCTTAAATATTGTATAAAGGTAGTGTGAAATGTAGTAGCAAGTCATAAATGGAAGTACTAAGGGCTAATAAATGGAAATTAAGGTAGCTGAATATAAAGATTATGAGCGGATTGCCCAATTACACGCGGATAGCTGGAAGCTATATTACCGTGGCATTCTTGCTGATGATTACCTAGAACATGATGTTTTGGAGGACAGATCTGTTATTTGGCAGACTCGTTTGATTAATCCTCCTTTCAACCAACATGTTTTATTGCTTGAGGAAGGCGGTTTACTGGTTGGTTTTGTCTGCGCGTTCGGTAATCACAACTTTGAGCGTGGTACGTTCATCGATGCGTTACATGTAGATAATAATTATCGTGGACGAGGTGTAGGCAAGCGTCTGTTGTCTGAATTGTCGAAGTGGTTGCAGCAATACTATTCGGACTCAGGGCTTTACCTAGAGGTGATGTCTGAGAACCACCAAGCGATTGCTTTTTATCAGGCGATTGGTGGCAAAGAAGAACTAGAGCAAGTTTGGAACGCACCATGTGGCAGCCAAGTGAATGAAAAAGTGATTTCTTGGAGCTCTCCCGTTGAACTTGAACAGAAAACAGCGAGCGTTGTGTATTCTTAGTCGATTCTTGTTGAATACTGTTTTTTTGCTGAGTAGCAGGTTCTTAACGAAGCTATTTTAAAGCAGAAGAACAAAGACAAAAGCCCCGAGTATTAAGTTGCTCGGGGCTTTTTTGATTGAATTAGTGGTCGTTTTAATGATTCGCAAAGATGCGTGAAATATTGGGCGATTAATCACACCATGTGATCTTATTCCTACCGCCTTTTTTCGAAATGTAGAGTGCTTGGTCAGCGTCGTCGATAAGCTGCTCGACAGAACCAAGGGCTTGATGGGCATGTTTCACACCGATTGAAATTGTTACTTCTAATCTAAGGCGAGTAGGGGATTCTAAAAGGGCATTAACCAGCGATTCAATTGCAGCCTCGGTTTCTCCTTGGACCAGCACCAAAAACTCTTCACCGCCGTATCGAAAGCAGTTACTGCTAGTCGGTAGTCGTTTTTGAATCTCATCGGCCAGTTCTTTAATCACCATGTCACCCATTTGATGGCCGTAGGTGTCGTTAATCGATTTGAAATGATCAATATCTATCATGAGCGATGTAATGGATCGCTGACGGTCTATGCTCGGTTCTATCACCTGATGAAGATAAAGGCGGTTGTAGCAGCCCGTTAGTGCGTCTTGATAGGAAAGGGCCTCGAACATATTAGATTGCTTGCGAAGCTGAATCGCTTGTTTGCGGAGTTGCTCGGATTGAGCGAAACGTTTGTGTACTTCCAGGTCACGTCTAACACAGGCCGCTGAGATTAGGATGTAAGCCGAGATATAAACGGAAATTGTTTCTATTTCATGCTCTGGCTCCGCTTCATAAAGCAGTGGCGCAAGGCCGATGAGATAAGCCAAAAAGATAAACGACAGCGTAGATATACTGTATCTGGCTGACAATCTTGAAAACGTACCAATGTAGATCATCACTAAAATGATGCCACCTTGGTAATCGAAGTTGTTCAGCTCGATGGCTAGTCGACCGATATAGACCAAGAAAAGTGAGCTAATTACAAGGAAGGCACTTTCTACGAGTTTCAAAACGTTGGGTTTGTTTGTAATACAGTATCTGGCGGCGGCCATCATCAATAAAAAAAGTATGACTCGGAAAATGATAGGCGTAATGCACTCGCTACCAAAGTGGATGTAGTCGGTGACGATAAAAGCACAGAATATTGAGATAGGGATGTAGATGAAATTTATGTACGGCAAATAAATTTCATTATCGAAATAGGTTTTAAATCTTTGATTCTTGAACCCAGAATAAGAGCGCATTGAGAAATTAGCCGAGATTGATACACAATAATTTGCGTAGTATGTCACAGTCTTTGGGATTGTAAACGACCATTTCTATAGATTTGTCAGTATGTTAGCTAGATCAACAAACGGTAGCGGGCAATATTCACGCTCTATTATCGATAGAGCGTGAATATCTAGAGGCTGGTGTAAGAGTGGTAAACAGAAATTAAAGCAGATTATAAAAACTAATCGCGATTAACGCTTGTTCTTCAGGTAACGCTTACGACGCTCTTCTTTTTTCTTAATCTGTTGTTCCGCTTTCAGCGCAGCCGCTTCTTCAACTTCGATCAGCTCTTGTGTGATCATTTCTGGCAACTCAAGCGTTACCTTACCTAAAGTGCCATTACGCAATTCGTGAAGCAGGATTTCTGAACATTTGTGAATGTCGATATGACCACCGGCACGAAGTGCACCACGCTTACGGCCAATCGCTTCCATCAGTTCGATGTCAGACTCTGGCAGCTCTTCAATTTGGTAACGCTCTTGCAAAAGGTTAGGGTACTGCTTTGCTAGGTATTCTACTGTGTAGAATGCCACTTCATCGTATTCCATTGCTGTATCTTTTACAGCACCTGTTGCAGCCAAGCGGAAGCCACTGTGTGGGTTTTCTACTTTAGGCCAAAGGATTCCTGGAGTGTCTGAAAGGATCACGCCATTCTGCAGGTTGATACGTTGTTGACGACGAGTTACCGCAGGTTGGTTACCAGTAACCGCGATCGTACGTCCAGCCAAGCAGTTGATAATGGTCGATTTACCCACGTTCGGGATGCCCATGATCATTGTACGAATATTCTTGCCCATCTGTTCACGGTGCGGTGCCAGTTTACGTACCAGCTCCATAACGTGGTTAACTTCTTCTTTTACGCTAGTCGTAATCGCAATCGCTTTAACGCCTTGCTCCTTCTCGAAGTGCTCAATCCAACGTTGAGTCAGTTCAGGATCTGCAAGGTCACGCTTGTTCAGCACTTTTACACAAGGCTTATCGCCGCGCAGTGAAGAGATCATTGGGTTTTCACTACTGAACGGGATACGAGCGTCCAGTACTTCGATGATCACATCAACTTGTGGGATAACTTCTTCGATTTCTTTGCGGGCTTTATGCATGTGACCCGGAAACCATTGAATAGACATAGAGATAAACCTTGATAAATATATTTGCTGCACATTGTAAGGGTTGGATGATACGTGTAAAGGTATATCTATCCCGACCTTCAACGAGCTCAGTGAGTTTGCTTGAAGTATAGGCGACTTGGTGATGTTTATTTAGCTGATGATCGACCTAATGAAGGTGGGAGCCGCTAATCTTGTGAAGCGTAAAAAGCTGCTATGTCTCTCAAGTCTTGATCATTAAGCTTACTCAGTTGTGCTCGCATCATATCCGCATAATCGCCCTGCCTATCTCCGTTTTGATACGCTTTCATTGTATTAAAGAGATAGGTTGGATCTTGACCAGAAAGCTTAGGATAGGAGTTATTAGTCGATTGACTGGTAGGGTTATGACAAAAAACGCAGCTTGGTGATTTAACTTTACCTAGTTCAGCGTCGCCAAAATCAGAGGCATGAAGGTTAGAGGAAAGAGCTAGCAATATTAGAGCGAAGGTTGGGTAATGCACGTTTTTACTCCGGTAAAAACATGATCATAAAGCTTCCCCTAAGGGGAAGCTCAAGTCTTATTTGTTCTGGGTGAACATTTAGTATGGCTTAAAGCGCATTTTCCAACTTAGTTAGGAAAGTAGCGATGTGTTCTGAACTGATATCTCTATGAGTAACAAATCGAACAGGATTCCCTGGTGACATCGTAATGCCTTGTTCGCCCAGTTCGCGTGCGATTCGGTTGATATCCACAGACTCATCTAACTTAGCAAATACAATGTTAGTTTGAATGAAATCAGGGTTAACAGAAAAACCTTCTAGCTTGTTTAAACCAATCGCTAGATTTTTTGCATTGTCGTGGTCAGCTTTAAGTTGAGCCACGTTCTCCGTGAGCGCCATTTTTCCTGCTGCGGCAAGAATACCTGCCTGACGCATACCGCCACCCACCATTTTACGTAGGCGGCGTGCTTTAGCGATGTACTCTTTACTACCAAGAAGTAGAGAGCCAATCGGCGCGCCTAAGCCTTTTGATAAACAGATCGTCATTGAATCGAAGTGTTGTGCGATCTCTTTAATGTGAACATCCAGTGCTACTGCTGCATTGTATACGCGCGCGCCGTCGAGGTGCATTTGCAGGCCGTGTTGGTTTACGAACTCACGTGCTTCCGCTAGATAAGACATTGGCAGCACTTTACCATTGATCGTGTTTTCTAAACTAAGAATCTTGGTACGAGCAAAGTGGCTGTCGTCGGGCTTAATCGCAGCGGCAAGCTTTTTAAAGTCTAAAGTACCGTCTGGGTTATTCTCGATTGGTTGAGGTTGGATAGAACCAAGGACCGCAGCGCCGCCAGCTTCGTATTTGTAGTTGTGCGCCTGCTGGCCACACAGATATTCATCACCACGCTCACAATGCGCCATTAAGCCAAGAAGGTTGGCTTGTGTACCTGAAGAGGTAAACATTGCCGCTTCAAAGCCTGTCTCATTTGCTGCCCACTGTTCTAGTTCGTTGACGGTTGGGTCATCGCCATAAACATCATCGCCCACTTCTGCGTTTGCCATTGCGTCACGCATAGCTTGCGAAGGTTTAGTTACGGTATCAGAACGAAAGTCCATGTTTCTCTCCTAGAGTACTTTAGGTAGCCATATAATTGGCTATAGATGGCCACATAGTTGGGCTTTACTTAAACAAGCGATAGTTTTGGTATCAGTGATTTGATCGTGTCGTATTTTATCGTGCAGTTCTTCTAAACTCAGTTCGATCACTTCTATTACTTCATCGTCATCGCATTCAAAGCGGGTAGTGAGGCTTAAGTCTTTTGCGACAAACAGATGTTGTATCTCATCACAGAAGCCAGCCAAAGGGGTGACTTGCCCCAAGCTTTGAAAAGAAGTTGCACTGTAACCTGTTTCTTCTTCCAGTTCGCGTTGGGCACATTGAAGAGGTGTCTCATCTATTTCCATCGTGCCTGCGGGTAGTTCCAAAAGCCATTTCTTTAGAGAAGGGCGGAACTGGTTAATGAGGATGATTTTTCCAGACGAAGTGATAGGAAGAATAACTGCCGCGCCAGGGTGATTGATTGTTGTATGTTTTACCACGACGTTCGTAGGGAGCGTCACGTTCTCTTCTATGAGAGAAATACTTTTCCATTTATGGATAACTTTACTCATGCAGTCTGGCCACATTCCTTGCCAATTTTTCGTATAACGGAAGACGTGCACCACCATAACGTCTATGGTGTCGAAAATAAAAGAAAAATTAGGCTTAGCAATAGATTTAGTTTCACGCCGTTCGTGATGTTACTCTCATAATTGGAATCTATGATTGCGCCAAAATTACCGACGTAACCATCTGATATAAATGCAACTCAATAATAAAATACACTTGTAACAAAGTGCTAACAAATGTATAAAAACATATCTACACTCTCAATTGTTCAAAGATTTTCGGAGTAACGCATGAACCCTTCTATTTCTTCACATGCTGACAAGGCGCTACTCTCTGAAAGAATCAATAAATTAGCGCATGCTCTCTCTGATGGAGTCTATGAAAGAGAAGACACGATTAAGCTATGTTTACTGGCTGCATTGGCTGGTGAAAGCGTGTTTCTATTAGGCCCTCCGGGCATTGCAAAAAGCCTTATCGCAAAACGTCTTATTCAGGCTTTTGACAACAGTAGTTATTTTGAATATTTGATGACACGTTTCTCTACGCCAGAGGAAGTGTTCGGCCCGCTAAGTATCCAAGAATTAAAAGACAACGGTCGTTATGTAAGGCTGACCGAAGGTTACCTACCAACAGCACAAGTTGTATTCCTTGATGAGATCTGGAAAGCCGGCCCTGCAATCCTAAACACGCTACTTACTGTCGTTAACGAAAAGACTTTCAAAAACGGCAGTGATATTGAACGTGTACCGATGCGTCTACTAGTATCGGCATCCAACGAACTTCCAGATGAAGACAGCGGCTTGGAAGCACTTTATGACCGTATGTTGGTACGCGTGTTCGTGAACCGTATTCAAAACAAACAAAACTTCAAATCGATGCTGACGACGGGTACTTCTCAAGAAGCGGTAATTCCAAAAGGTTTGGCGATTACGGACATTGAATACCATCAATGGCAGAAAGAGCTCGATAAGCTGGAACTGACAGACAATTCGTTTGATAAGTTGTTTGAACTAAAAACCATGCTTGAAGAGACGGTTAAGAAGCAAGGCTCTGCTTCAGAGTCAGAATTGTATGTATCAGACAGACGCTGGAAGAAGGCCGTTAAACTATTGAAAGCGAGTGCGTTCTTCAGTGGTCGCGATAGCGTGAACCCGCTGGATATTATGCTTCTGCAAGATTGTTTGTGGCATAGCCCAGAATCACGTGATGTGGTTCGTAGCGTGGTGAAAGACTTTGCATTGAACCGAGCGTTTGATCAACAAGAGTCGAAAGCTCAAATTGAAATGTCTCGTGAAGAGTTAGAAGAGATTCAAGACGATGTTGAATCAACGTTGTCGGTGTCACTTTCTATGGAGTCAACCAGTGGCTTGTTGCGTAAAGATGTTTACCAGAATGACATCAAGAACGCGAAAATGTACAGCGTGGGCAGTGCTTACAATCTAGTGAAACTGGTTATGCTGCAAAGCAACATGTCGGTTTCTGAATCTGAGAAAGGCGATAGCCGTTGGGTATACGTAGCCAAAGACGATTTTGATCGTGTTCTTAAAGAAGGTCACGGTGATATTTACGGTTACGTAAACGAAAATAAAAACCTATGCCGTTTAAAACTCGACTTGGATGCATCAAACCAATTAGTGATTAAAGACATCGCCAATCGCTCTGTATTGGTGAGTGTGGTTACTACTGACGGTTTAGACCAAGAACTGTACAACAAGTGGTTGAGTGGCGCTGAGAAAGCCTTAGAACAGTTAACTGAAGCTGAATTCAAGTTAAAACGCGTTCGTACTGAATTCCATGATGCATTACCTCATAACTATATTGACCCTGATTTACCAAAAGCGATGGAAGCAAGTTTGCAATCGGTAACGCAAGATCTTGAAACCACGAAAGTGAAGAGTGCCAAGATCGCTCAGCGTATTAAGTTTATGAGCCAGTACTTCGAGTAAGAGGAGAGCATATGTTAGGAGCAGACGGCTTAAACCTCGCTTTGATGGTAGCTGATTCCGGAATCATTGATACCGCGATGAATGATCTCATCGCTCGTTCTCAAGTCATGATGGCTGCAGAGAACAAAGGTGTGAAAACATCAGTGAAAAACCACTTAGTTAAATGGCGCGGTAAAGTTAAAAAACGCGTTACTAAGGTGTGTGAAACTGATCGATTCCAAGAGGAAATCGCCCTTTACCAAGAAGTGATTTACTGGGATGAACCTCAGTTCTTTGATGAGATTGACAGCGTTATCAAAAAGCTGGAGTGGCACTCAGCGTTTTATCTACAAGCTCGACGCCTTATGGAGAACAACAAGGGTGTTTATAACGCGATGTTTCCACACTACTTTTGCGACCAATGGTACCAATCACTTTCTGATGCGATTAAACAAGCTCAAGTAACTGAACTTGAAACAAGCAAAGAAAAAGTCTTAGCAGATCTTTATCAGCGCATGGAAACCATGAAAAACATGGATAAAGTGACTGAGTCGGGTGATGAAGGCAGTGTAGGGCGCTTGTGGGACATGGCTTCTGCCAAATTAAGCAAAACAGACCTTACCATCATGAAACGTCATGCTGAGTTCTTGAATAAGCACAAGGGCTTGCAAGAGATCGCTGAAAAGCTAGGCCGTATGGCTGGTGAGGAAGATGATCCTTCGCTACACAAAGCCCCTGTAGAAGAATTGCAGGTGGTTGAAGAGAAAAGCGATGAAGCGGTCGATGATATTGTCGGGATTCATGAAAGTGATGACCTTAACAAGATGCTGCCAAACGAAACCATGTTCTTAGCTTATCCTGAACTTGAGGTTATCTTTTACAAGCACTTGGCCGACAAGCGTTTACTGAGCTATCGCTCGCAAGGTAAATCACGCACGTTACGCAAAGTGAAGGCGCAAAAACCAGATAGCAAGAACATCGATATTGAAAAGGGCCCGTTTATCGTCTGTGTGGACGCTTCGGGTTCTATGAGTGGTTTCCCTGAGCAGTCTGCTAAAGCAATGGCTTATGCCTTAATGCAAATTGCTCTTGCAGAAGAGAGAGACTGTTATGTGATTCTTTTTTCTTCTGAGCAGATTACCTATGAGTTAACCAGGCAAGATGGCCTACGTGAAGCGAGCGACTTCTTAAGTTACTCATTCCACGGCGGTACGGATTTGGAACCTGTTCTCATGAAGTCGATTGACCTAATGACTGGTGATAAATACAAGAATGCCGATTTAATCGTACTTTCTGACTTTATTGCGCCGAAACAATCAGACGAAATGATTGCTCAGGTTGAAAAGTTGAAAGAACACAAAAACCGTTTCCATGCGGTTAGTCTTTCTAAGTATGGCAACCCTCAACTTATGACTATGTTTGACCACTGCTGGGCGTATCATCCGAGTCTTGTCGGTCGTTTCATGAAGAAGTGGTAGCGCTAGAACATCTTGTTTAACTCGATTTTGCTGTGTGTTTTTTGATTAAAGAGATCGAACATGCAGCAATTTGATTTAAATGTCAGCAAACGGAATTTAAATTCACTTTTTTGTTTGACTATCTCCCCTCAATCCGTAAAGTAGGCACCCGAACACAGCGGTGCGGCTTACTTAAGTCCCTAAAGTGTTGAATTAAAAAAGGCGCCTTGGCAGAGTGGCTATGCAGCGGATTGCAAATCCGTGGACCTCGGTT
>NZ_JBFSUX010000038.1:0-44842 GCF_041467595.1 Vibrio sp. 10N.247.311.13
TGGTGAGAGATGAGCGCTAAACAGACCCAGCTTCGGCTGGGTTTTTTATTGCCTGCAATTTGGCGAAGGTGTATTTGAAAAAGTGCAATGTTGGTAAGCAGGAGCAAAAGCGAGATTCCCTATCGCGTTCGTTCCTCACTGTAGGGAATGACGGGGTTGGGTTGTGGAGACTGTATAGCTGCTTTGGCAAGGTTAGATCGAGTAAATAATTACTCAGATTCAAACAATAGTTTTCAATCGTCATTCCAGAATCGAGTAGAACGAGGTATCAGGAATCTAGTTTTTTGAGGAAGGAGTTTGTTTCGTTCTTATCTACCACTGTAAGGAATGAAGAGTGAACCATAAGCCAGTGAGGTAATTAACCGTCATCCCAGAATCGAGTAGAACGAGATATCAGGGATCGGCTTTGGTTTTTATGTGCAAGGCGACACTTATAAATGAGCGAGGATACGAAACTTTAGCGAATGTCGCCCTATTAATTGAAGCCCGATCACACTTTTCTTTGTTGTTGAAAAGAATACGAAAAAAATCGCATTTTTTATTAAAGCTTCTAATTAAGGGGCCGTTAAAGGGATTGAGAGAAATGATATGTACCAATGTAAGGTGAGAGAGACACTGGTGCATAAACAAATTGACATGTATTTGTGTGAGGTGAGAGTCACATAAGTGCATTAAAAAATGCCTAAAGGAGATCAACTATGGCGATTAATGTAAACACTAATGTGTCTGCAATGACGGCTCAGCGCTACCTGAATAGCGCGGCTGAAGGTACTCAAAAATCAATGGAGCGTTTGTCTTCGGGCTATAAAATCAATAGCGCAAAAGATGATGCTGCAGGCCTACAAATCTCTAACCGCTTAACGTCGCAAAGCCGTGGCCTAGATATGGCTGTGAAAAACGCGAATGATGGTATCTCTATTGCACAGACAGCTGAAGGTGCAATGAATGAGTCAACCAACATTCTGCAACGTATGCGTGACCTTTCTCTTCAATCTTCAAATGGTTCAAACAGCAAATCTGAACGTGTTGCGATCCAAGAAGAAGTCTCTGCTCTGAACAAAGAACTTAACCGTATTGCTGAAACAACTTCTTTTGGTGGTAACAGGCTTCTTAACGGAACTTACGGTAGTCAATCTTTCCAAATCGGTGCAGATTCTGGTGAGGCGGTAATGCTTTCTATGGGGAACATGCGCACCGACACTCAAGACATGGGTGGTAAGAGCTACGGCGTTACAGAAGGCAAAGATGCTTCTTGGCGTGTAGGTGCGGGTGCTGATTTAACAATCAAATACAACGATAAGTTTGGTGAAGCGCAAGAGCTATCTATCTCTGCTAAAGAAGGCAACGATATCGAAGAGCTAGCAACTTACATCAATGGTCAAAGCCAAGACGTTAAAGCGTCTGTGGGTGAAGGCGGTAAACTGCAACTTTTCGCTTCAAGCCAAAAAGTTGAAGGTGATGTTGAGTTTGGCGGCAGCCTTGCGGGCGAACTAGGTATCGGTGCTGGTAAAGACGTTACCGTTAACGATATCGACGTAACTTCTGTTGCAGGTGCAAACGAAGCAGTATCTATCATTGATGGTGCTCTAAAATCTGTTGATAGCCAACGTGCTTCTCTAGGTGCTTTCCAAAACCGTTTTGACCATGCAATCAGCAACTTAGACAACATCAACGAAAACGTTAATGCGTCTAAGAGCCGTATCAAAGATACCGATTACGCGAAAGAAACAACGGCAATGACGAAGTCTCAAATCCTACAACAGGCGAGTACTTCTATCCTAGCTCAAGCAAAACAGTCACCATCAGCAGCTCTAAGCTTATTGGGCTAAACTTACCTCGGTAAGTAGCGGTAAACTCTACTCTGGGTAGAGTTTTACTGTTTGGCTCATAAAGGAGGGAGGGAGAGTGTTATGGAAATATCATCCAACGCATCGAACATCCAGCCTTATGGCTCACCTAATGGCATTAAAATTGCAAGCGATGAAGGTAGTAGTGCGTCGAGTATTTCGCGACTAAAAGAAGCAACATCTTATGACAAGGTAGATAAATCGAAAGAGGAAGCTACCGAAGCGGCGATTCAATTAGCTCAACATAGACAAGAGTTAAATGATGAAGAGCGAGTCAAAATGGTGGAGAAGGTAAACGAGTTTATCTCCTCTCTCAATAAAGGTGTGGCTTTTAAGGTCGATGAAGAATCTGGGAGAGATGTGGTTACCATTTATGAGACCACAACCGGTGATATTATTCGCCAGATCCCTGATGAAGAAATGCTTGAAATTCTAAGACGCCTAGCAGCCCAAAACTCGAATAGTCGAATATTTGAGGTGAAGGTTTAAGTCGTATTATTGAGGTGATTTAATGAGTTTTGGCCCAATGGGGATTTCGTCTGGCATGGATATCAATTCCATGGTCAGCAAAATTGTTGATTCGGAGCGTGTACCTAAACAGCAACGAATCGACAATGAACGAACGCGAATCGATACCAGCATTAGTGCCTATGGAAGACTCAGAGAATCCCTTGATTCGATGAAAAACCTGATGACAAACTTTCGTCAGGAAAAAGCTTTTGCTGTGCGAACAGTGGAAAGTACCGATGAAGCGCTTGTCTCTGCAACCGCGACTACCGAAGCGATCGCTGGCAAATATGCCATCGATGTGTTGCAGCTTGCCCAAAGCCATAAAGTGGCTTCTGATGTACTGTCAGAGGACATGAAATTTGGCCCAGGTAAGCTGCAGGTTTCGCTTGGTGATGACAGCTTTGACGTGCAAGTTGGCGACAGATCGAGACTTATCGAAGTTGTTCGTGGTATCAACGGTGCAGATAGCAACCCAGGCGTTCGTGCATCTATTATCAACGATGTCGAAGGTCCAAGACTTATTATTGCCTCGAACCAGTCTGGTTCAGATCAGCAGATCAGCATTAATGTTGAGTCAGATGCTGCCAATCCCTTAAAAAAACTCGAATACAAAACGCTTGAAGAACGTGTTAAAGCGCTAGAGAAAGCGCGCGTTGCTGCTCAAGATATTCTAGCTCTAACCCCTGCAGGAAAAGCCGTTGAACTCATCGATGAAGTGATCGCTAGCGATGACCCAAATGCGAATGAAACACTCGATAAAGATGGCAATATCATCCCAGCAGCCCAAACCGATTCTACTTCAGATGTTGACGGAGACTCTAAAAGTCTCAGCTACGGTGAGCAAGCAGCCGCCGACGGCCAAGCCGCCCTAGACGCAGCTCAAGCGGCAAAGTCTGTGATGCCTGAAGATAATATCCCTGGCTGGACTGAAACCGCGTCAGGTACGCTTTTAGATTCTTACTACACACCAGAACTTGAGCTTGATGAAAAAGCGATAGAGAAGGCACCCGATGTGCCGGGGTGGTCAAATGCTGCCTCAGGTACTCTGACCGATTCATACGTGACACCGAAAGAAGCCCAACAAAAGCTTGAGGCTGAGCAAGCGCGTATCGAAGAGAAGATTTCACAAGAAAAAGCGGAGTTGGCTGAGAAAGTTCAAAAAGGCGAACTCACCGCAGAGCAAGCCAAGAAAATTGAGCGTGCCAAATTAGAACCCGAAGAGCGCGAGCTCTTAGAGAAGGTCGATAAAGCGCAAGCAGATCTTGAACAAGCACAGCAATCTTTTGATACCTATAGTGGAATGACTGAAGTTCAGGCTGGCCAAGATTCTATGGTTGTCCTAGATGGTGTTGCTCAACTCTCTAGTAATAACAATGTGATTGAAGATGCCATTGAAGGTATTGATATTACGGTGAAAGGAAAAACGCCAAAAGATAAGCCGCCGGCAGAAATTGGTGTGGAGTACGACCGTAACAGTGTTCGCCAAGATATCGAATCCTTTGTGAGCTCTTATAACCAGTTCTATCAAGTGTCGAAAGACCTCGCGGGTGTTGATCCAACGACTGGTCAAAAAGGCCCGCTCTCTGGTGACAGTACAGTGCGTAACGCCGACTCCCGATTGAAAGGGGTGTTCTCATCAAGTATCGAAGGTGCGCCAGACAATCTAAAGTCTTTGACTGAATTCGGTATCACCACCACAAGACAAGGCTCGCTAGAAATCAACTACGATATGCTTGACCGTCAACTCAACAATAACTTTGATAAGTTGGGTGAGTTCTTTGGTGGCAACAACGGTTTCGCCAAAAAAGTGGAAGATGCGATTCAAGGTATCACAGGTATCACGGGTTCAATCCGTACTAGAGAAAAGAGCTTGGTCGAGCAAAACTACCGTTTGGTTGATGACCAAAGCGCGCTCGACCGCCGCATGGACAGCCTAGAGAGCCGTACCCACTCTAAGTTCACAGCCATGCAAGATGCGACCAGTAAGATGCAATCTCAGCTGGGCAGTATGATGAATGCGTTGGGCTAATAGATGAATAGCCAGCTACAAGAGCTTTGTGAACTCGATCAACTAATTATCTCTAAACTGGAATTTAGTGAAATTAATGCTGAAGAAATAACGCAGCTTGTCGATAACAGAGAACAGTTATTGCAAAACGTGCTTCAAATAATCGACTCACATCCCGACGTTAAGCAAAGTTCTGAATGGTTTGAAGCCATTACCAGAACCAGAAAATTAGTCGAATTGATGCAGTCTGAGACGAGTCGAGTAGGTAAGACCCTACATAAATACCGTCACGGCGCTAAATCAGTTCAACAATACAAAAAGTTTTTATAGAAGAGGTTTACTATGCGCGGTTCTTTACAGGCATATAAAAAGGTATCAGTGGATAGTCAGCTAACGGCTGCCTCACCGCATAAGATTGTACAAATGCTAATGGCCGGTGCTATCGAGCGTTTGATTCAAGGCAAAGCGGCAATGCAAGCAGGCAACATCCCAGTGAAAGGTGAGCGACTTGGTAAGGCTCTAGATATCATTATTAGCCTACGTAGTTGCCTATCTATGGACGATGGTGGCGATATTGCGAAAAACCTAGATCAACTTTATGAGTTCATGATCACGCAAATTTCTGCGGCAAATCACAAAAATGACCCACAGCCTATTGATGATGTTATCGATATTATTCGCGAAATTAAGAGCGCTTGGGACCAAATTCCGAACGAATATCACAACTTGACGTCCGCTGACGTAGGTATTTAAAGAAAAATTGCAGTTTTAACCAATCTCATATCCCTTAATTGGTTGGTTGCCTTATTTTTTTAATCAAATAAAATAGAAGCCATTAGATAGCCTAATGGCTTTTTTCGTTGCTGATTTCCTAAATTTGTCCACGTAGACCATAATCATTGATACTTTTCTCTGTTTTATCGATTACGTCGCTCACCGTTTTTCTGCATCGCACCAAAATAAAGGCAATAATTCCTACTTATGCAAGGTTTGGCAAAACTGCTTGTCGTCGATGATAACGCTCAAGATCTTCACAATTTAAGCACAATATTAGAGTTTGTAGGAGAGAGCTGCGAAGTAATCAGCTCTGAACAAGCACGTAAAGTTGACTGGTCACTACAGTGGGCCGGCTGCATTATTGGTACCATTAAAGGTAAAGGCTTCAACGCATTACTGAATGAGAAGCTTGTTCACGCCAATCACATCCCTTTACTGGTGATTGGCAAAAACAATCACCCGGTTGACGAGTTGACTAACTATGTTGGTGAGCTTGAACTTCCTCTTAACTACCCGCAATTAAGTGATGCATTAAGACACTGTAAAGACTTCTTAGGCCGCAAAGGTGTTCAAGTTGTGTCTTCGGCACGCAAGAACACCCTGTTTCGCAGCCTAGTAGGACAAAGTGCTGGCATTCAAGAAGTACGTCACTTAATTGAACAAGTCTCTTCTACGGAAGCGAACGTGCTGATTCTTGGTGAATCTGGTACAGGCAAAGAAGTCGTAGCGCGTAACATTCACTATCACTCTAAACGTCGTTCAGGGCCTTTTGTTCCTGTAAACTGTGGCGCGATTCCACCTGATTTGCTTGAAAGTGAACTGTTTGGTCATGAGAAGGGCGCATTTACTGGGGCGATTACCGCACGTAAAGGCCGTTTTGAATTGGCTGAAGGTGGCACACTGTTTCTTGATGAAATTGGCGATATGCCGATGGCGATGCAAGTTAAGCTGCTACGAGTACTGCAAGAGCGATGCTTTGAGCGTGTAGGTGGCAATAGCACCATACAAGCTGATGTTAGAGTGATTGCGGCAACCCACCGCAACCTTGAAGATATGATCGACGATGATTCGTTCCGTGAAGATCTTTACTACCGCTTAAATGTATTCCCGATTGAAATGCCGGCGCTTCAAGATCGTAAAGAAGATATTCCACTGTTGCTTCAAGAGCTGATGACTCGAATGGAAGCGGAAGGCAGCATGCCTATCTGTTTCACGGCTCGTGCTATCAACTCTTTGATGGAGCATTACTGGCCAGGTAACGTTCGTGAACTAGCGAACCTGGTTGAACGAATGGTTATCTTGTATCCAAACAGCTTGGTTGATGTGAATCACCTGCCAACTAAATATCGATACAGCGATATCCCTGAGTTCCAGCCAGAGTTTAATAGCTTTGGATCTGAAGAGGAGCAAGAGCGTGATGCACTTGCTGACTTATTCTCAGAAGATTTCAGTTTTGATCAGCAAGATGATATTGCCGACAATGCTAATGCGCCTCAAGAGTTACCGCCAGAAGGGGTTAACTTGAAAGAGCTACTCGCGGATATGGAAGTGAACATGATTAACCAAGCCTTGGAAGCGCAGGGTGGCATTGTTGCCCGTGCTGCAGACATGCTTGGAATGCGCAGAACCACTCTGGTTGAAAAAATGCGGAAGTATAATCTACAGCGATAGAGCTCAGATTCGTGTTCAGCGATATCAAATTAAGACGGGTGTTGAGTTAAAGCATCGTTTTGGTTGAGAGAATAGAGAGGGCATAGTCGAGTTGTTGCTTGCTTAACTATGTGATAAATATAGCAAATAGCCTGACGCGTGTTTTACGTGTCAGGCTGTTTTAGTATTTGAGGCAAATTTTTGACATGCACGGATCTAACGAATCAGAAAATCAGTCACACCTAGATTCAGTTGAACAGCAGGTTGAGCGCTATAAGCAAGTGCTTGATGTGATGCCAGCAGGTGTCATCTTGTTAGATACTCATGGTGAAGTAAGGGAAGCGAACCCAGAAGCGCACCGAATTTTAGGTGTGGAACTGGTGGGCGAGAAGTGGTTTTCGGTGATTCAAAGTGCCTTTGACCCTAAAGACGATGATGGACATGAGATCTCACTGAAGAATGGGCGTAAGGTTCGTTTGGCTATTTCAGCTTCTACCACGGGTCAACTTATCTTGATTACCGACCTGACAGAAACTCGTCTTCTACAGTCTCGCGTGAGTGATCTTCAGCGCTTGTCGTCGTTAGGCAGAATGGTAGCCTCGTTGGCGCATCAGGTTCGTACGCCACTTTCTAGTGCGATGTTGTATGCATCAAACCTTGCCGCGCCGAACCTGCCGCCAGCAACAAAAACGCGCTTTCAATCTAAGCTTATGGATAGATTGCATGACTTAGAGAAGCAAGTGAACGACATGCTGTTGTTTGCCAAAGGTGGTGACAACAAAGTCGTTAAGCCATTTACTGTGGCTGAATTGATCACTGAATTTCACCCTATGGTGGAAGCGGCATTGAAAACTAACCAGATTGATTATTGCCAAGAAGTTGAGGGCGAACAGACTCAAATGTTCGGCAACGCCAATGCTATCGCCTCAGCGTTAAGCAACCTAGTGTTGAACGCGGTTCAAATTGCGGGTAAAGAATCGCAGATTGATGTTTTTTTTAGGCCCGTAAACGGCGAGCTTAAGATATCAGTGCAAGACAGTGGCCCCGGCGTACCGAAAGAGCTTCAAGGTAAAATTATGGAACCCTTCTTTACCACTCGTTCGCAAGGTACAGGTCTAGGTTTAGCCGTTGTACAAATGGTCTGTCGAGCACATGAAGGCCGACTGGAATTGATATCAGAAGAAGGGGACGGCGCATGCTTTACTATGTGTCTACCGCTGGAAAGAAGCGCTTCTTCTGAAGACTAATAAGTTTTAACTGAATTTACACTGGAGAATCCTATGGCTCAAAGCAAAGTGTTAATCGTCGAAGATGATGAAGGTCTACGCGAAGCCCTTGTCGATACTCTCGCGCTTGCTGGCTATGAATGGCTGGAAGCGGATTGTGCGGAAGATGCTCTGGTAAAATTAAAATCGAACTCCGTTGATATTGTCGTATCTGACGTGCAGATGGCGGGCATGGGTGGCTTGGCGTTATTGAGAAACATCAAGCAGCATTGGCCAAATCTACCAGTATTGTTGATGACAGCGTATGCCAACATTGAAGACGCCGTTGCCGCAATGAAAGAGGGCGCTATAGACTATATGGCAAAGCCATTTGCGCCTGAAGTACTGCTCAATATGGTGAGCCGTTATGCTCCGGTAAAATCGGATGATAATGGCGATGCCATCGTTGCCGATGAGAAAAGCATCAAGCTAATGATGTTGGCTGATAAGGTGGCTAAAACCGATGCTAACGTCATGGTGTTGGGGCCAAGTGGTTCTGGTAAAGAGGTCATGTCTCGCTATATTCACAACGCTTCGAGCCGTAAAGACGGTCCGTTTGTTGCGATTAACTGCGCCGCGATTCCAGATAACATGTTGGAAGCAACACTGTTTGGCTACGATAAAGGCGCGTTTACTGGTGCTATTCAAGCTTGTCCTGGTAAATTTGAGCAAGCTCAAGGCGGTACTATTTTGTTGGATGAGATCAGTGAAATGGATCTTAGCCTACAAGCAAAACTACTGCGCGTGTTGCAAGAGCGCGAAGTTGAACGTCTTGGTAGCCGTAAGAGTATCAAACTGGATGTTCGTGTTCTGGCAACCAGTAACCGCGACCTAAAGCAGTATGTTTCTGAAGGGAATTTCCGTGAGGATTTATACTACCGCCTGAATGTATTCCCAATTTCTTGGCCTCCATTGTGCGAGCGTAAAGGCGATATTGAGCCTTTAGCCAAGCACTTAGTTGAGCGCCACTGCACCAAACTTGGTATGCCTGTACCCGTTATGTCAGCACAAGCGATCAGCAAACTCGTCAATTATCCGTGGCCGGGCAATGTTCGCGAATTAGACAATGTGGTACAGCGTGCGCTAATATTGAGCGAACAAGAGAACATCTCTGGTGAGCATATCCTTCTTGAAGGTGTCGATTGGCAAGACGCAAGCAGCCTACAACAAATCGTCGAAGGCAGTGACGTAGCTGCGCCAGAAATTAAGCCTATTGCCGAAGCAAACCCAATCAATAAAATCGCGGCTAGCAGCGAAGGGTTAGGTAATGAGCTTAGAGATCAAGAGTATGCGATCATTCTTGAAACCCTGATTGCATGTAATGGCCGACGCAAAGATATGGCTGAAAAACTGGGCATTAGCCCTCGTACACTGCGTTACAAGTTGGCTAAAATGCGCGATGCTGGAATAGATATCCCAAACTGAGGATAGATTAGTAGTGTCAGCTTTCTGACTAGTGTAATACGATATCTAGTCAATTAAATGTGTGGCACGCTAATTGCTCTGTCAATAATATAGCTAAATAGATGGTCATAATTTTGACTCCTGAGGTAGTAGATGAGAATAGATGGTTTACAAGGCGAAATGCAGGCAATGATGGTCGAAGCTGCCAGCGCGCGTCCCGCAGCAACGGGGCAAGCGGTCGGTGCAGATTTTGGCAACATGCTGACTAATGCCATCAATAATGTGAACTCATTACAAAAGACCTCAGGTGATCTTCAAGCTCGTTTTGATAGTGGCGACCAAAGCGTATCCCTATCGGACGTGATGATTGCTCGTAATAAATCTAGTGTGGCTTTTGAGGCGACGATCCAAATTAGAAATAAATTGGTCGAATCGTACAAAGAGCTGATGAATATGCCGGTATAAATTGGGTAGTTAAATAGTGGCAGATAATAGTCAAACAACAGATTTAACCGTAAGCGATAGCAACGACCATGCACTTATTGCAGGCTCTGAGCTAGACGGAGAAGGGCAAAATCCCGATCTAGGTGAACGCAGTTCATCGAAGTTCGATATGGCTGTCGGTGATCTTGATTTACTTCGTCAGGTCGTCTTAGTCCTTTCTATCTCTATCTGTGTAGCGCTGATTGTGATGCTGTTTTTCTGGGTAAAAGAGCCAGAAATGCGTCCATTAGGGGCTTACGAAACAGAAGAATTGATCCCCGTTCTTGATTACTTGGATCTGCAAAAGATCCAGTACACGCTTGAAGGCAATACCATCTCAGTACCGGCGAGTGAGTACAACTCATTAAAGCTTAATATGGTACGAGCGGGTTTGAATCAAGAGCGAAACGCGGGTGATGACATCCTCATGCAAGACATGGGTTTTGGTGTATCACAACGTTTAGAACAAGAACGCCTTAAATTAAGCCGCGAAAGACAACTTGCCAAAGCCATTGAGCAGATGAAACAGGTGCGTAAAGCTCAGGTTTTATTGGCCCTGCCGAAGCAGAGTGTTTTTGTACGTCATAATCAAGAAGCCTCTGCTTCTGTATTCCTAACTCTAAAAACAGGTACTAACCTCAAGCAGCAAGAAGTTGATTCTGTTGTGGATATGGTGGCAAGTGCCGTTCCGGGAATGAAAACCTCACGTATTACGGTGACCGATCAGCATGGCCGATTGTTGAGCTCAGGCTCTCAAGACCCTATGTCAGCGGCGCGCCGTAAAGAACACGAGTTAGAGCGCAATCAAGAACAAGCGCTGCGTGAAAAAATTGACTCTATCCTTATTCCTATTCTTGGGTTTGGTAACTACACCGCTCAGGTTGATATTCAACTCGATTTCAGTGCTGTGGAGCAAACCAGAAAACGTTTTGATCCGAATACACCAGCGACTCGAAGTGAATACACCTTAGAAGATTACAACAACGGCAATACGGTGGCGGGTATTCCGGGTGCATTGAGTAACCAGCCTCCAGCGGATGCCTCAATTCCACAAGATGTGGCTCAGATGAAAGACGGCGCGATGACAGGTCAAGGCTCTGTTCATAAAGAAGCGACCCGAAACTTTGAGCTAGACACCACCATCAGTCATGAACGTAAACAGAGCGGCACGGTTAACCGCCAGACGGTTTCTGTTGCGATCAAAGACCGCCAATCCTTGAACCCAGATACGGGTGAAGTGGTTCATACTCCAATCCCGGCGAGCGAGATCAATGCGATTCGCCAAGTACTGATTGGCACGGTGGGCTTTGATGAAACTCGTGGTGATTTGCTCAACGTATTAAGCATGCAGTTTGCACCTCAAGTAACAGATGTTGTTGCTGATGTGCCAATCTGGGAGCATCCAAACTTCAATGATTGGGTTCGTTGGTTTGCAAGTGCCTTGGTTATCATTGTGGTGGTGTTGGTACTTGTTCGCCCTGCAATGAAGAAACTGCTTAACCCAGCAGCAGACAACGATGAACAGATGTACGGTCCTGATGGCATGCCAATTGGTGCCAACGGCGAAACCAGCTTAATTGGTGGTGATATTGAAGGTGGTGAGCTGTTTGAATTTGGTTCAAGTATCGACTTACCAAACCTTCATAAAGACGAGGACGTGCTGAAAGCAGTACGTGCACTTGTAGCGAATGAACCAGAGCTAGCAGCTCAAGTAGTTAAGAATTGGATGGTAGATGGCTAACGAAATAGTTCCACAACAAACTGAAGGCGGTGAAGTGCTTGATGTCTCTAGCGTGGATATCGGCTCTATCTCAGGCGATGAGCGCGCTGCGATCTTGTTGCTCAGTTTAAATGAAGAAGATGCTGCTGGTATTATTCGTCACCTAGAGCCAAAGCAGGTTCAGCGTGTGGGTAGTGCGATGGCGCGAGCTACAGACCTATCCCAAGAGAAAGTAGGCGCTGTGCACCGTGCTTTCTTAGATGATATTCAGAAGTACACCAACATTGGTATGGGCAGCGAAGACTTCATGCGTAATGCGTTAGTTGCTGCTCTGGGTGAAGACAAGGCGAATAACCTTGTTGACCAAATCCTTCTCGGCACAGGTTCGAAAGGTTTGGATTCGCTTAAGTGGATGGATCCTCGTCAGGTGGCGAGCATTATCATCAACGAGCACCCTCAAATTCAAACTATTGTGTTGTCGTACCTCGATGCCGATCAATCGGCTGAGATCCTGTCTCAGTTCCCAGAGCGAGTTCGTCTGGATCTGATGATGCGTATTGCCAACCTTGAAGAAGTTCAACCTTCGGCGCTTGCTGAACTGAATGAAATCATGGAGAAACAGTTCGCGGGTCAAGCGGGTGCTCAAGCTGCCAAAATTGGTGGCCTGAAAGCCGCGGCTGAGATCATGAACTACATGGACAACAACGTGGAAGGCGTCTTGATGGATCAAATCCGTGACCAAGACGAAGACATGGCAACACAGATTCAAGATCTGATGTTTGTCTTTGAAAACCTTATTGAAGTTGATGACCAAGGTGTTCAACGACTACTACGTGATGTTCCACAAGATATTCTACAGAAAGCACTTAAAGGTGCAGATGAAGGTCTACGTGAGAAGATCTTCAAGAACATGTCTAAACGTGCTGCCGATATGATGAGAGACGATATTGAGGCGATGCCGCCAGTCAAAGTCTCTGATGTTGAAGCGGCTCAGAAAGAGATTTTGGGTATCGCGAGGAAGATGGCAGACAGTGGCGAAATTATGCTGTCTGGTGGCGCCGACGAGTTCCTTTAATACAGAAATCTCAAAAGCCCCACACTGTTGGGGCTTTTCTTTATCCAATCTCGAACCACAGATTAACTCAGTTTAACTGCTTGAATTCACAATACAGTTAAGCCACTCATAGATAGGTACTGATATGTCAGGTGATAGAAAACGCGGCTTCCTTCGCCCTGAAGAAGATAATACGGTTGCCCAACCTCAGAAATGGGGGCTGCCTGACTACACCTCTGACGTGAGCAAACAAGCCAAAGAAACCGCTTTTAACTACGACCCTAGTTGGATGCCAACGGTTGAAGAAGCCATTGAAGATGAAGAGCTGGTTCTGACTGAAGAGCAAATCGAGCTGATTAAACAAGGCGCTTATCAGGAAGGGCTGCATCAAGGCCAAGAGGCGGGCTTTAAGCAAGGCTATGAAAAAGGCAAAGAAGAAGGTTTTGCTGCCGGTCACGAAGAAGGCAACGAAGCCGGCAAGCTTGAAGGCGTAACCGCGGGTCAAGAGTACATTCAACAGCAGGTGGCCGTCTTCATGGGGCTGGCAAACCAGTTCGCTCAACCATTAGAGTTGATGAACGCTCAGGTGGAGAAGCAATTGGTCGACATGGTGCTTACCATGGTCAAAGAAGTGGTTCATGTTGAAGTGCAAACCAACCCACAAATCATATTAGATACCGTTAAAGAATCGGTAGAGTCGTTGCCGATTTCTGGTCACGCAATCACATTGAAACTCAATCCGGAAGATGTGGCGATCATTCGCTCTGCGTATGGCGAGACTGAATTGGACTGCCGTAATTGGACGCTGGTCGCAGAGCCAGCACTCAACCGTGGTGATGTACAAATTGAAGCGGGTGAGTCGAGCGTTAACTACCGCATGGAAGATCGTGTAAAGAACGTTATTCAAAATTTCTGCGGCGCAAATCGTCACCAAGGTCATGAGTAATGCTTGAGTTAGCGAATCGTCTCAGTCAGTACAAAGTCGAGGGGCTAAAATCGCGACCAATTGCCTCTGGTAAATTAGTACGCGTTGTTGGCTTAACGCTTGAAGCGACCGGCTGTAAAGCGCCAATCGGCAGTTTGTGTTTAGTCGAAACCATGTCTGGTCAGATGGAAGCCGAAGTCGTCGGTTTCTCTGGCGATAACCTATTTTTGATGCCGAGTGAGCAAATCACCGGGATCTTACCTGGCGCTCGCGTCACGCCAATGACTACCGAAAGTGGTATCCCTGTTGGAATGGAACTGCTCGGTCGAGTGATCGACGGCGTAGGTAATCCACTCGACGGTTTAGGTCCAATCTATACAGAGCAACGCGCTTCATTTAATGCGGAGCCAATCAACCCGTTAGCTCGTAAACCGATTTCTGAACCACTCGATGTCGGCTTGAAAGCCATTAATGGTTTGCTAACCGTGGGTAAAGGGCAACGTATCGGTCTGTTTGCTGGCTCTGGTGTCGGTAAATCCGTAACTCTGGGCATGATGACTCGAGGCACAACTGCGCAAGTAGTGGTCGTAGGCCTAATCGGTGAGCGTGGACGAGAAGTTAAAGAATTTATTGAAGAGATTCTTGGTGAAGATGGCCGTAAGCGTTCGGTTGTTGTTGCCGCTCCTGCCGACTCATCACCATTGATGCGCTTAAAAGGCTGTCAAACCGCGTTGGCTGTCGCCGAGTACTTCCGCGACCAAGGCTTAGATGTTCTGCTACTCATGGATTCATTGACCCGTTTTGCTCAAGCTCAGCGTGAAATTGCTCTGTCTGTGGGTGAGCCGCCAGCAACCAAGGGCTATCCGCCATCAGTCTTCGCTAAGCTTCCTGCGCTGGTGGAACGAGCAGGTAACGGCAATGATGAACAAGGTTCTATCACGGCTTTCTTTACCGTGTTAACCGAAGGCGATGACTTACAAGATCCGATTGCGGATGCGTCGCGAGCAATTCTCGATGGTCACGTTGTGTTATCTCGTGAGATGGCCGATGCCGGTCACTACCCAGCGATTGACGTTGAGAAATCCGTCAGTCGTGTTATGCCGCAAATCACCACTGAAGAACATGTCTTGATGTCGAAAGCGGTAAGGCAAGTGCTGTCTATCTGCCGTAAAAACCAAGATTTGGTGTCGATTGGAGCTTACAAACCAGGAACGGATCCAGCAATCGATAGTGCCTTCACGTTGAAGCCAAAACTGGATGAGTATTTGCAGCAGAAGATGAAAGAGACCGTTCCATACGATATGTGCGTCAATATGTTGAAACATGTATTGGGTGGCTAACGGGTGAATAAGGTTAGTCATGGATAACGCATTAGAATTTTTGCTCGATCAAGCCAAAGATCAAGAGAACCAAGCGGTACTTGCGCTCAACAAAGCGAACTCTGAGCTGCAAGGTTACTATGAGCAAGTTGCGCAGATTGAAAAGTATCGACTGGATTACTGTCAGCAGCTCGTTGACCGCGGTAAGGCTGGCTTAACGGCGAGCCAATATGGTCACTTGAATCGCTTCTTAACTCAGTTGGATGAGACATTATCCAAGCAGAGAGAAGCCGAGCACCACTTTAAAAATCAAGTCGACAACTGCCAAAACTACTGGATGGAGTTACGCAAAAAACGTAAATCCTACGAGTGGTTGATGGAGAAAAAGCAGAAAGAGAAAGCAAAGCTGCAAGATCGAAGAGAACAAAAGCAAATGGATGAGTTTTCGACTCTGTTATACAGCCGAAAGAAGATGTGATCCTAAGCCACGAATGACGTCAGTGCTGTTCTCTATATTGTGAAAACCGAACTTATAGGCATGTTTCTTGCTCCGTTTTATATAAAATTGCGCGTTATGCCCACCAAAGGCATGAAAAGCATCCGACTTTCTTTTTGTTGCCTGATTCATGGCAGCAAAGCTAGTAGATAGAGCTTGTATATATGAATGTTAGTCTTTCCTCAAATTCAGCGACCAACAAAATGTCATCGTTGTTGGACACCGGTTCTGCCTCTTCCAAGGTAGAAGAAACCGGCGACTCTAAAGGTTTCTTTGAGTCCTTTAAAGAAGCGCTCGGCTTTGAAGAAAGTGACAGTAAAGTCGCAACAAAAGACACAGAAAGCACTGCGAAACCTGATACTAAACAGACATCTACCGAAGGTGAAGCGTCAGCCGAAGCGAACAAAGGTGATTCCGCTGAATCAAAGGCTACTGACGAAGTGAGCGAAGCGCAAAGCAAGCAAGCAGCTTCAGAAGTAGAAGGCGAGAAAGCTGCTGATAAAACATCAGCAGAGGCTGCGTCTGGATCTGAGGCTCAGCTCAAAGCCAATTCGGGCACTGATAGCACTGTCGCTGATAAGACTGTTGCAGATAAGGCAGATGGTAAAGATGCGCAGGATACGACTAACGAGTCTAAAGAACATATTGCTCAATCCCAAACTCAGGGTCCATCAGCGGTAGATGGTGCTACGCAGGCATCGCAAGCCAATGCAGCGATGAGCGAAGGCAATAAATTGCTTGGTCAATTGGATGAGGCAAACAAAACCCTAAATCAAGCGCCAAACGGCAAAGGCTTGCCTCAGCAAGGTCAGGTAGAACAAGCCCAAGGTAATATCACCGGTGCTTCTGTTGCAGGAGTTTCCGTTACGGATAAGGTGACACAACAAGCTAAGGCTGCAAATCAGGAGAAGAGCCTTGAAGTCGATTCTGAAATCGCTGTACTTACCGGAGGTAAGGGTGTTTCTCAGCTAACTGATACTGAAATTCGACAGTTGATGGATAAAGGCGTCACTCCAGAACAAATTGAAGCCAGTATGAGCCGAGAGCTGAGCCAAAAGAATGCAGCTAGTGCGGTTGCTGCCGAGCAGAGCCAAGCATTGTCAGCCGTGGATATTGAACTGGCAAAGCAAGTAGATGCCCATACCAAAGCGCTAAACCAATTGAATGGACAAATCGAATCAGAGCAGTCTGTTGTCGATAGCTTGCTTGATAAGCAACAAAGTGGCGCTAAGTTGACGGTTGATGAGCAAGCCGCTTTGGCTAAAGCGACCTCTAACCTAGACCTGTTGAATCAACAGCTCGCTAACGTTCAACAACAAGTAACAGCTTTGCTAAGTCAAGCTCCGGCTGCGAACAGTGCGTCTGGTGAACCCACTGCTATCGATTGGGATAATACGGATTCAAGCGAAACTAAAGCCTTAGCTGCGGCAGCATCAACAGCAGCTGTAGCGACGGCTACACAACAAGTGTCAGCGCAGGCCGCTTCTCAATCAGCAAACAATGCTCTTACGGACAAGGCGGCAATGCTGCACGCCAATAATGCACATGCAGCCCAACAGGCCGCAGCTCAACAAGCTAATGTGGCTTCACCTCAGCAGCAAGCAACGTTGGATCCAGCTTTAACCGCGCAAGGAATGGCGATGAATGCAACGCCAGCTGCCACAAAAGCAGGCTCGACTGATACGCTTCTTAAAGCGGGCGCCGGTGCAGCAGCACTGTCTGGTTTGGGTAAAGCGGGTGCTAAAGAAGATTCTAAAGATTCGACCTTTGCTCAGCAGATCGCTTCTGCGGCTGGTGCACAAGGTACGGCAACGGTGGGTTCAGCACCTACGCGAGCTGAAATTCAAGCTGCTCAACAAGCGCCCTTACAGCTCACCAAAGAGCTAGCCAATGAGCAAGTGGCTGAAAAAGTACAAATGATGATGTCTAAGAATCTTAAGAACTTGGACATTCGTCTCGACCCACCAGAATTGGGCCAAATGAAAATCCGCATGACCATGAATAATGACGTGGCAAACGTGCACTTTACCGTGAGTAATCAGCAAGCGAGAGATGTGATTGAACAAACCTTACCTCGCTTGAGAGAGATGCTTGCTCAGCAAGGTCTGCAGCTTGCCGATTCGTCTGTTCAACAACAGAACTCCGGTCAGGGACAAGATAGATACAACAATGGTGAGCAACAATCCGGCGCTAACCGCACAAATGATACGCAAGGTGATGAAAACCTTGATAGTGACAGCAATCTTGAATTGAATGTCGCATCAAAGCGTGATGGAATTAGTTATTATGCCTAATATCAGGCTAAGAACGCTTGGTTAATAGAAAAAACCAGTTAATAAAAAGAACCATCAGTTAATCGCAAGAACAGGAAGTTAGAGTAAGATATGGCCGAAGAACAAGATGCACCTAAAGGGAAGAGCAAGCTCCTTATAATTATTATTGCCGTAGTTGTGTTACTGCTTGGTATAGGTGGTGCGCTGTACTTTTTCTTAGGTTCTGACGATAGCGCCTCTGAATCTCAGTCTCAGCCAGCAACGGCTGTGGTCGCTGCAGAGCCGGTTATGTATGTTAATATTCCTCAGCCCTTCTTGTTTAATGTGACTGGTGACAAAAAAGATCGCCTAGTTCAGATAAAAGCACAGCTCATGGTACGTGGCAGTAAGAATGAAGACCTGGCTCGTTACCACTCTCCACTTGTAGAAAGTACACTACTGGCCACGTTCGCTTCGGCAACGGTTGATCAATTGCGCTCACCAACAGGCCGCGTGGAACTGCGTAATAAGGCAACAGAAGATATTAAAGCAAGCCTGGCTCAAGCTGTTGGCCAGCCTGTGATTGAAAAAGTGTTATTCACTGACTTCGTAATTCAATAGGTAATTTGTGACCGATTTATTAAGCCAAGACGAAATTGATGCGCTGTTACATGGCGTTGATGATGTTGAAGAAGTTGAAGATGTCTTAGAAACCGAAAATGACAATGCGGTCAATTTCGACTTCTCATCTCAAGATCGAATCGTCCGTGGTCGAATGCCGACCCTTGAACTTATTAACGAGCGCTTCGCACGTCATATGCGTATCAGCTTGTTTAATATGTTACGTAAAACGGCTGAAGTGTCGATCAACGGCGTACAGATGATGAAGTTTGGTGAGTACCAAAACACATTGTATGTACCCACCAGTTTAAACATGGTTCGTTTCCGTCCATTGAAAGGTACGGCACTCATCACCATGGAAGCTCGTCTGGTTTTCATTCTCGTAGAGAACTTTTTTGGCGGTGATGGTCGTTTCCACGCCAAGATTGAAGGTCGTGAATTCACGCCTACTGAAAGACGAATCATTCAGTTACTGCTGAAAATTGTTTTTGAAGATTACAAAGAAGCTTGGTCGCCAGTGATGGGGGTTGAGTTTGAATACTTGGATTCCGAAGTGAACCCAAGTATGGCGAACATTGTGAGCCCAACCGAAGTGATTGTTGTGAGTTCGTTCCACATTGAAGTGGATGGCGGTGGTGGTGACTTCCACGTTGTCATGCCTTACTCCATGGTTGAGCCGATCCGTGAACTGCTTGATGCGGGTGTTCAATCAGACAAGATGGAAACCGATGTTCGTTGGAGTACCGCACTGCGTGATGAGATCATGGATGTGCCCGTCAATTTCCGCGTGAATTTGCTAGAGCAAGATATTTCCCTTCGTGATCTGATGGAGCTGCGCCCTGGTGATGTTATCCCAATGAACATGCCTGAGCACGCAACCATGTTTGTCGAAGAACTGCCGACTTATCGTGTGAAAATGGGCCGTTCTGGTGAGAAGCTTGCAGTACAGATTTCGGAAAAAATTCAAAGACCACATGTGGTTAAAACTGATCTCGCTTTTCTAGGTAAAGACTTATTGTCTGAGCTCGAAAACAGTGATGATGACGACGAATAGTAAAATAGATAAAAGTATAGGAATTGGTAATGGAACCTAGTGAAGATCAAAAGCTAGCAGACGAATGGGCTGCAGCACTTGGTGAAGATCCTTCAGCGCCGTCAATTGATGTTGATGATGTGCTTGCGGCACCACTTGATGAGCTAACCGATTCATCATCTCCGATTTCTGAAGATGAGCGTCGTAAGCTGGATACCATTATGGATATTCCAGTGACTATTTCGATGGAAGTTGGTCGCTCTCAGATCAGTATCCGTAATTTACTTCAGTTGAACCAAGGTTCGGTTGTTGAGCTAGATAGAATTGCTGGTGAGTCACTGGATGTGATGGTAAACGGTACCTTGATTGCTCATGGTGAAGTGGTTGTGGTGAACGACAAGTTTGGTATTCGTTTGACTGACGTTATTAGCCAAACAGAACGAATTAAGAAGCTGCGTTAATGAGCTTTTTGTCTCAAAGACTTGCGGGCTCCTTTCTCGGAATGACAGGTTTGTTACGAGGAATCTTGGGAGTAGGGCTATTAACGGCTCCTTCCATTGCCTTTGCAGCAACACCGCCTTCTCTCGATTTAGCGACCACCTTTGGGTCGCTAATTTTCGTTATAGCCTTCATTTTATTTATTGCTTGGCTACTCAAGCGAATGCAAGTACCTGCGATGTCGAATCAACAAGGTTTGGCGATTGTTAGGCAAATCCCTGTTGGTACTAAAGAGCGTATCGCTATTGTGCAAGCGGGTGATGAACAGTTCTTGGTAGGGATTACCACACAATCGATTCAGCTGATCTCTAAGCTCGATAAACCTCTTACTCAGGAGATGCTGGAAAAAAGTACATTTTCAAGTCAGCTTTCCCAGCTAATAAAAAAAGATGCAAACAAGTAACGGACTTTTGAACTCCTCTTACTTTCACCAAGCCGGAGCTTTCCGAGCGGTGAAAGTGTGGTTGGTTCAGCTTATTCTCCTATGCTCAATCGTATTCAGTGTGTCGGTATTTGCACAAGCTGAAGACGGCACCGTCATTCCTGCGAATACCGCTGGCTCGGAATCGGTCACTATCAGCACGATGGAACAAGACCAAGCCAAATCGACAACCATGACCACGGGCAGCTTGACTGGCAATGGTGGCGGCATACCTGCCTTTACCATGACAACCAATGCCAATGGCGGTGAAGACTACTCGATTAACCTGCAAATTCTCGCGTTAATGACCATGCTTGGCTTCTTGCCGGCGATGGTGATTTTGATGACATCGTTCACTCGTATTGTGGTTGTGATGTCTATCTTGCGTCAGGCGATGGGTCTACAACAAACACCGTCTAACCAAGTCATTATTGGTATCGCGATATTCTTGACCTTCTTCATCATGTCGCCAGTGATTAATCAAGTTAACGAACAAGCAGTTCAGCCTTATCTTAATGAACAGATATCGGCACGACAGGCATTTGATGTTGCCCAAAAACCGATTAAATCCTTCATGCTCAAGCAGACTCGAATCAAAGATCTTGAAACCTTTGTTGAGATTTCTGGCGCGGAAGTGACTAACCCTGAAGATGTTTCGATGGCGGTTCTGATTCCAGCATTTATCACATCGGAATTAAAAACGGCTTTCCAAATCGGATTTATGCTGTTCTTGCCTTTCCTAATCATCGACTTGGTGGTGGCATCGGTATTGATGGCTATGGGTATGATGATGTTGTCACCGATGATTGTATCGCTGCCGTTTAAGTTGATGCTGTTTGTTCTTGTTGATGGCTGGAACTTGATACTCTCCACACTCGCCGGCAGTTTTGCCTTGTAGCTGGGGGAATAATGAATCCTGAAATATTCGTAGAGTTGTTCCGAGATGCCCTTTGGATGGTATTAATCATGGTTTGCGCCATCATTATTCCTAGCCTGCTGATCGGTTTGGTTGTGGCTGTTTTCCAAGCTGCGACCTCAATCAACGAACAAACCCTGAGTTTCCTGCCGCGTTTGATCGTAACTTTGTTGGCGTTGATGCTATTCGCACACTGGATGACCCAGATGATGATGGAGTTCTTTTTTGAGCTCATCGAACGCTTGCCGCAAGTTCTGTATTAAACCGATATGGAATACCCAACGAGCCTTGTACTAGAGTGGTTAGCCAATTATTTTTGGCCATACACTCGCATCTCAGCGATGCTGATGGTGATGACGGTAACAGGGGCACGCTTCGTGTCGCCGCGTATTCGTCTGTATTTAGGCTTGGCGATCACTTTTGCGGTGATGCCTGCGATTCCGGCCGTTCCCAAAGAGATTGAACTTCTGTCCTTTCAAGGCTTCCTGACTGTCTTCGAGCAAATTGTGATTGGCGTGGCCATGGGTTTTGTTACCCAGTTCATGATTCAAACCTTTGTTATGCTGGGTCAGATCCTCGGTATGCAATCGAGCTTGGGTTTTGCATCAATGGTCGACCCGGCTAACGGGCAAAACACGCCGGTACTTGGTCAGCTGTTCATGCTGCTAGCGACCATGTTTTTTTTGGCGACCGATGGTCACTTGAAAATGCTGCAGCTGGTGGTGTTTAGTTTTAAGACCTTGCCGATTGGCAGTGGCTCTCTAACCTCTGTGGATTTTCGAGAGCTCGCGTTGTGGCTCGGCATCATGTTCAAAACGGCATTAGCGATGTCATTGTCGGGGATTATTGCGCTGCTAACGATTAACCTTTCTTTTGGTGTAATGACGCGTGCGGCACCTCAATTAAACATCTTTTCTTTGGGTTTTGCATTTGCGCTACTCGTGGGTCTGTTACTTTGTTGGTACATCCTTGGCGGCTTGTATAGTCACTATGAGCTATTCTGGATGCAGGGCGAACAACAGATATGTCGTCTAATCCGGTTAGATTGCTAGGAGACTGAAATGGCAGAGTCAGACGGTCAAGAACGCACAGAAGACGCCACGCCCAAACGCTTGCAACAGGCCAAAGAGAAAGGGCAGGTTGCAAGGTCAAAAGAGCTAGCGTCAGCATCGGTATTAATTGTCGGTGCGATTGCTTTAATGTGGTTTGGCGAATCGATGGCGAAGGCTTTGTTCGAGGCGATGCAACGCCTGTTCTCTTTGAGTCGCGACGAGATCTTTGACACTAACAAACTCCTAGAAATCGCTGGTGGTGCACTGGTGAACCTGCTGTTCCCGCTGTTTTTGATACTGATAACTTTGTTTGTTGCTGCCGTCATCGGCGCTGCGGGTGTCGGTGGGATTAACTTCTCAATGCAAGCGGCGATGCCAAAGGCGTCTAAGCTCAACCCACTCAGTGGTATCAAGCGTATGTTTGGCCTGCAAAGTTGGGTTGAACTGCTCAAGTCTATTCTTAAAGTAGCGCTCGTATCGGGGATGGCGATTTATCTGATTCAAGCCTCTCAGCATGATTTAATGCAGCTGAGTATGGATGTGTACCCGCAGAACATCTTTCATGCCTTGGATATCTTGCTCAATTTCATCCTGTTGATCAGCTGCTCACTGCTGATTGTGGTGGCGATTGATATCCCGTTCCAGATCTGGCAACACGCCGATCAATTGAAGATGACCAAACAAGAAGTCAAAGACGAATTCAAAGACACCGAGGGTAAGCCTGAGGTGAAAGGTCGAATTCGCATGTTGCAAAGGGAGGCGGCTCAGCGTCGTATGATGGCCGATGTGCCGCAAGCGGACGTGATAGTCACCAACCCAGAGCACTTCTCAGTGGCGCTGCGCTACAAGCAGAATCAAGACAAAGCACCAATTGTGGTTGCTAAAGGTGTCGACCACATGGCGATGAAGATCCGAGAGATTGCGCGTGAAAATGACATCTATATCGTTCCAGCGCCGCCATTGGCGAGGGCGCTTTATCATACCACTGAGCTAGAACAACAAATTCCTGACGGTCTGTTTACAGCAGTTGCACAAGTGCTTGCATATGTTTTCCAGCTTAAACAGTACCGAAAACGAGGTGGTGAGCGACCAAAGCTGCAAGATTCTAATATGCCGATCCCACCTGATTTACGTCATTAGATCAATTGCTTGAGCTCTGCGTGATGAACCCTGATAATAGCGAGCTAGCTAATCTTCCTTTTATAGAGGTGATGGCGATAATTTGACGTGAGATGTTGGTACAGTGTTTGCTGTAGTAGCCTGAACATTATAAGCCCATAGCAAACAGCCCTGACTAAGACCTAATCCACTTGTTCAGAGAGCTACAACATAGCGAAACTGTCTAGATTTATGAAATTCTCCCTGCCTTTTGTGGACAAGCTACCTAAAATCCCTAACCGTGCCATGCCTGCGATTGGTGCACCTATTATGGTACTTGCAACGCTTGCTATGGTGGTGTTGCCCATTCCAGCTTTCTTGTTGGATATGTTCTTCACCTTCAACATTGCACTGTCTATGGTTGTGCTACTGGTCTCGGTATATACCCGCAGGCCTTTAGACTTCGCTGCATTCCCGACCGTCCTGCTGATTGCGACTCTACTTCGATTGGCCTTGAACGTTGCTTCGACACGTGTGGTATTGCTCCATGGTCACGAAGGTGGCGACGCGGCAGGTAACGTGATTGAAGCCTTCGGTAACGTGGTTATCGGTGGTAACTATGCGGTAGGTCTAGTGGTGTTCTTGATTCTTATGATCATCAACTTCATGGTTGTAACCAAAGGTGCGGGTCGTATCTCGGAAGTAAGCGCGCGTTTCACGTTAGACGCCTTACCGGGTAAACAGATGGCAATCGATGCCGACTTGAACGCAGGTTTGATCGACCAAGACCAAGCGCGTCTGAGACGTTTTGAAGTCACCAAAGAAGCTGACTTCTACGGTTCGATGGACGGTGCTTCTAAGTTTGTTAAAGGCGATGCGATCGCTGGTATCTTAATCTTATTCATCAACATCATTGGTGGCTTGAGCATTGGTATGGCTCAGTTTGATCTTGGTTTTGGTGAAGCAATCGAAATCTACACGCTACTGACTATCGGTGATGGTCTGGTTGCACAAATTCCATCTCTATTACTGTCTATTGCAGCTGCTATGATGGTAACGCGCCAAAATACTGATGAAGATATGGGTGAGCAACTTGTCTTCCAGATGTTCGACAATCCAAAAGCCTTGATGATCACCGCCGCCATCCTTGGCATCATGGGTATTGTTCCGGGTATGCCACATTTCTCGTTCTTGAGCCTTGCCATCGTTGCAGGCGCGGGGGCGTATTACATCGATAAAAAGAACAAGAAGAAGGCGGAAGAGCCTAACCTTCCGGCGACAGTTGAAGCGAATGGAGAAGTAGGCTCTCAGAAGGAGCTCTCTTGGGATGATGTTCAACCTGTCGATATTATTGGTTTAGAAGTGGGTTACCGTTTAATTCCTTTGGTTGATAGAGACCAAGGTGGTGAATTGCTTGAACGCGTTAAAGGTGTGCGTAAAAAGCTGTCTCAAGACTTTGGTTTCTTGATCCCAGCGGTACACATTCGCGATAACCTAGAACTGACACCAAACAGCTACCGTATTACCCTGATGGGTGTTGCTGTGGGTGAAGCTGAGATTAAGCCAGACATGGAGCTCGCGATTAACCCGGGCCAAGTCTATGGCATGATCGATGGCGAGCCGACGATTGACCCTGCCTTTGGCCTTGAAGCGGTTTGGATTCGTGAAGAGCAGCGTGAACACGCACAAGCTCTAGGTTATACCGTTGTAGATTCTTCTACAGTACTGGCGACACACCTTAGCCAGCTGCTAACCAACAACGCATCGCAGCTCATTGGCCACGAAGAAGTTCAGAACTTACTTGAGATGCTCAGCCGCTCAACACCTAAGCTGGTGGAAGGTTTTGTACCGGATCAATTGCAGTTGGGTGTGGTTGTGAAAGTGCTACAGAACCTGCTGAATGAAGCGATTCCAATTCGTGACATTCGAACCATAGTCCAAACTTTGTCGGAGTATTCAGGTAAGAGTCAAGAACCTGACATACTTACTGCGGCGGTTCGCATCTCATTGAAACGATTAATTGTTCAGGAAATCAATGGTATAGATCCCGAGTTACCAGTGATAACCTTGATTCCTGAGCTGGAACAAATCTTGCATCAAACCATGCAGGCATCCGGCGGAGAATCTGCTGGTATTGAACCTGGTTTAGCCGAACGTTTACAGACCTCTCTCAGCCACGCTACACAAGAGCAAGAGCTGAAAGGTGAGCCCGCGGTACTATTGACCTCTGGCGTGTTGCGTTCGACTCTGGCTAAGTTCGTGAAGAACACGATCCCAAGCTTGCGAGTCTTGTCTTACCAAGAAATACCGGACGAAAAGCAGATACGTATAGTACAAGCTGTTGGTAATTAAGTCGCCTAATTAGAACGGACAATCGAATTGAAAATTAAACGATTTTTTGCAAAAGATATGCGAACGGCTCTGCTCCAAGTTAAAGAAGAACTTGGTTCAGAAGCGGTGATCATGTCTAACAAAAAGGTCGCAGGTGGCGTGGAAATTGTTGCCGCTATTGATGGCGAATCCAGCCCGTCGACAGCGAGCCAGAGATTAAATAAACCTCAGCAGCCTGCACAAAGCCAATATACGCAAATGGCCGCGCCCGCAGCTCCTGCTGGGCGACGTCAACTAGACGATGACAAGGTTAGCCTACAGTCGAATGTTGAAGGTGGACGCTCAATGACTAAGCGCTTTGCGAATATGCTTAAGCAATACAGTCATGGCGCCGATGATGAGCCACAGCATCGTGCAGAAAATGAAGATTCATTGTCAGCATTGCTCAATCGCCAATCAAGCACGGGCCATAAGCCTCATAGTCATCAGACTCAAAGCAATTTGCAGTCTCATGGCCATCAGCAATCTCACGGTAACCAACAGTCTCACGGAAATCTTGATTCTGCATTTGCTCGTGAAACGGGTTTGTCTAAGTTGATTGCTGAAGACCGCAGAGTAGAGCGCCCGACACCTCGCTTGGATCCTACCCGTTATGATCGTGGTCGAGAGAACACTCAGTCCAAAGGTTCTGATACTGAAATGGAAACGATGCGCGAAGAGATGACCTCAATTCGTCGTCTGTTAGAGCATCAAGTTTCTGGGTTGATGTGGCAAGAAGTTGAGCGCCGTGAACCACTGAGAGCCATGCTTATTAAGCGCCTTGAACGTATGGGTGTATCTGCAGAGCTTGCCGATCAAATGGCTTGCTACATTCCTGAAGATACTAAACCTGCACGTGCATGGAAGGCTCTGTTAGCTCTGGTTGCTGACCAAATCTCCGTTACACAAAAAGATATTTTAAAACGCGGCGGTATTGTGGCTCTACTTGGCCCAACCGGCGTGGGTAAAACAACGACTGTTGCAAAGCTAGCTGCACGTGCTGCCATGGAATATGGCGCTGATAACGTCGCACTAGTGACAACTGACACATATCGTATAGGTGCACATGAGCAGTTATCGATCTACGGCCGAATTATGGGTTGTCCTGTAAGAGTTGCTAAAGATTCTAGCGAACTGGCCGATGTAATATATCAGTTACGTAATCGTCGCCTGATTCTGGTCGATACTGCAGGCATGGGACAACGAGATGTTCGCCTATCTGAGCAGTTAGACACATTGATGCAAGAGAGTGGTTCCGTTATCAATAGCTACCTTGTGTTGCCTGCAACCGCGCAACGCAAAGTGCTGCAAGAAACAATTGAACACTTTAGAAGAATCCCGTTGTCGGGATGCATCATGACTAAGCTGGATGAATCCCTAAGTCTAGGTGAATTCATCAGTGTCGTAATACAAAATGCATTACCAGTTGCTTACATAGCAAATGGTCAACGAGTTCCTGAAGATATCGTTATAGCTCAGCCAAAGTACATGATTGCTAAGGCTAATGAGCTATTAGAAAAATCTACAGAGAATGAACCTCATTACTGGAATAGCGATTCTGAAGGGCTCTAGGCGGCGGATAAATATGAATGAAAATATGATACATGACCAAGCTAGCGGCCTCCGTCGCTTAACCAAGCCTTCACTCACAAAAGTTATCGCTGTAACCGGTGGTAAGGGAGGCGTTGGTAAATCTAATGTGACGTTAGGTATGGCTATTTGCATGGCGCGCCAAGGCAAAAAAGTCATGGTGCTAGATGCCGATTTAGGACTAGCGAACGTCGATATCATGCTAGGTATTCGTTCTAAACGAAACCTTGGGCATGTGTTGGCTGGCGAATGTGAACTTAAGGATGCGATTGTCGAAGGGCCGCACGGAATTAAAATTATTCCAGCGACATCGGGCACTCAAAGCATGACTGAACTATCACACGCACAGCATGCTGGTTTGATTCGCGCATTCGGTTCGCTTGAAGACGAGATGGATATCTTGTTGGTTGATACCGCAGCCGGTATTTCGGACATGGTGATCAGCTTCTCAAGAGCGGCGCAAGACGTGGTTGTCGTGGTATGTGATGAACCTACCTCGATCACGGATGCATATGCTTTGATTAAGCTTTTAAGCAGAGAACACCAAGTTCAGCGATTCAAAGTTGTTGCAAATATGGTCAGAAGCTACCGCGAAGGCCGAGAATTATTTGCAAAGTTGACTTTGGTCACAGAGCGCTTCTTGAATGTGAGCCTCGAACTCGTAGCATGTATTCCTTTAGATGATAAAGTACGTCAATCAGTCAAGAGACAGAAAATCGTAGTCGATGCGTTTCCTCGCTCTCCAGCTGCATTGGCAATCAGCTCTTTGGCTAACAAAGCCTTGACCTGGCCAATACCAAAAACACCGAGCGGACACTTGGAGTTCTTTGTTGAAAGGCTGCTGAATCGTACTGAATTTATAGAGGAACCATTTGGTGAATAAAGCGCTTACTTACGACCAACACGCTAATCACAATAGCCAACAGGCTTTTTTTGAGAAGTACTCTGTGTTGGTTAAACGTATCGCTCATCACTTGTTGGGGCGATTACCGCCTAATGTATTGGTTGATGACTTAATTCAAGCTGGCATGATCGGCTTGATTGAAGCGCAACAAAACTATGATGGTACCAAAGGCGCAAGCTTTGAGACGTATGCTGGTATTCGGATTCGCGGGGCAATGTTGGATGACATTCGCCGTGGGGACTGGGTGCCGAGATCGGTTCATAAGAACAATCGAGAAATCAGCAGTGCAATTGCGGAATTAGAGGGTATCCTCAACCGCGACCCGAGTGATGCCGAAGTGGCAAAACACATGGGGCTCAGTTTAGAGCAGTATCACAGTGCTTTAACTGACATTAATTGCTCAAGACTGGTTGGAATTGAAGATTTAGGCGTCTCAGATGATGTAATATCTCCGAATGAAGACTCTCAAGATAATACGCCTTTTCAAGGGGTTGCTGATGAGTCATTCCGCCAAGCTTTGATCGATTCGATAAAACAACTTCCGGAAAGGGAAGGCCTTGTGCTTTCGCTTTATTACGACGAAGAGCTCAATTTAAAAGAGATTGGGGAAGTGTTAGGTGTCAGCGAATCTCGTGTCAGCCAAATACTGAGCCAATCTATGCAGCGTTTACGCACTAAGTTAAGTGCTTGGACACAGAACGACTAACAACACTGATCCTATTCAGTGGAGGCTAATTTGAACAAAAACATGAAAATTCTCATTGTTGATGATTTTTCAACGATGCGCCGAATTGTTAAAAACCTACTTCGCGATTTAGGTTTCAACAACACTCAAGAAGCAGATGATGGCTTGACCGCGTTACCTATGCTGAAAAAAGGCGAATTTGATTTCGTGGTAACTGACTGGAACATGCCAGGCATGCAAGGGATTGACCTGCTTAAACACATTCGCGCAGACGCAGAACTTAAGCACCTTCCAGTGCTTATGATCACAGCTGAAGCGAAGCGTGAGCAGATCATCGAAGCTGCGCAAGCGGGTGTTAATGGTTACATTGTGAAGCCTTTCACTGCCGCAACGCTGAAAGAGAAACTTGATAAGATTTTTGATCGCTTATAAGCATCAATAAATTTAGGCACTTCTAGGTAAACACTGACTGATAAGTTATCTGTTTATCTCGATAGCCTAAGCGCACAAAGTATGCGGAGTAAGGCCGAATTCAGGATGATTTCATTAGAACAAGCAAAAAAATTAGTAGAGCTGCTTGAGAACGATGAGCAGCAAAATGCTGATTCTCTTGTGAGAAGCATTTATGAAGATAACTTTAGTCTTCAAGACAATCCAATGCTTCAAGAAATAGGAAGTCTGACACGCGACCTCCACGACTCTTTGACTCAATTCAATTTCGATGAACGCATCAGCGTTATCGCAAATGACGAAATCCCTGATGCAAGGGATCGCCTTCAGTATGTCATTGATAAAACGGAAGTTGCGGCAAATAAGACGATGGACGCTGTCGATCGCTGTATGCCAATCGCAGACAACCTACACGAGTGTTTACTTCAAGTAAGGCCTCAATGGAATGAACTGATGCATGGCCGCATTGAGCTGGCACAATTTAAAGCTTTATGTCACCGCATTGATGGATTGCTTGTCCAAGTAGAAGGCGACAGTACTGAACTACGCGGACAATTGACTGAAATCTTGATGGCTCAGGATTTCCAAGATTTAACTGGGCAGATAATCAGCAAAGTTATTACCTTGGTGAATGAGGTGGAAGGACGTTTGGTCGAGATTCTCACGGTATTCGGTGCGAATCAAAAAGAGCCAACTCCAGAGTCAGAGAAGAAAGCATCGATTGCGCCTGAAGGTCCAATTATGAACCCAGAAGAGCGCGAAGACGCTGTCGCATCTCAAGATGAAGTCGACGATTTGTTATCCAGTCTTGGATTTTAAAGGTAACGTATGAGCTACGATTTAGACGAAGATATTCTTCAGGACTTTTTAGTCGAAGCAGGAGAGATCCTTGAACTCCTATCAGAACAACTGGTAGAGCTTGAGAATAACCCTGACGACAAAGACCTATTAAATGCTATTTTCCGTGGTTTCCATACAGTAAAAGGTGGTGCTGGTTTCCTAGCATTAACTGAGCTGGTGGATACTTGTCATGGTGCTGAGAATGTGTTCGACATTCTGCGAAACGGCCAACGCAGCGTAACATCAGGTTTGATGGATACCATGCTGCAGGCGCTAGATACAGTCAATGTACAGTTTCGCGCCGTGCAAGATCAGGAACCTTTAGTGCCAGCCGACCAATCTTTATTGGATGAACTTCACCGTCTCTGTAAACCAGAGTCTGCGGATGAAGTGGCACCAGTAAAAGCGCCTGCACCTATTATCCCTGAACCTGTTGTTGCAGCGCCTGAGCCTGTTATTGCTCCGGAACCTACTGCTGAAAGCTCAAACATCAATGCATCTTCAGTCGATGATATCTCTGAAGATGAGTTTGAACGCTTGCTTGATGAGCTTCACGGTAAAGGTGGTTCACCAACAGCGCCTTCTGCACCAACACCGCCGCCAGCACCCGCTGCACCTCAGTCTGTTGCTGACAGTGGTGATATTACTGATGACGAATTTGAAAAGTTATTAGATGAATTGCACGGTGCGGGTAAGAGCCCGACAGCGGCAAGTTCAACGCCTCCTCCACCGCCAACGCCGCCAGCAGCACCTGTTTCGGCGATGTCTGAAGGCGATGATCTGATGACTGACGAAGAGTTCGAGAAGTTACTTGACCAACTACATGGCTCAGGTAATGGACCTTCGATTGAAGAATTGGATGCCGCGACTAAGCCAGCAGAAGTTAAGGCAGTAGCACCTCAAGCTGCGCCTAAACCTGCTGCGCCAGTTGCCGTTAAAGCTGAGCCCAAACCGAGCGCTCCAGCAAAAGCTGAAGTTAAAGTGCCGGCTAAGAAGCAACAAGCTGAAGCGACAGTTCGTGTTGATACATCAACACTGGACACCATCATGAACATGGTGGGTGAACTGGTATTGGTGCGTAACCGACTAGTCAGCCTAGGCCTCAACAGCAACGACGAAGAAATGTCGAAAGCTGTCTCTAACTTAGATGTTGTTACTGCAGACCTTCAAGGTGCGGTAATGAAGACTCGTATGCAGCCGATCAAGAAAGTATTTGGTCGCTTCCCACGAGTTGTCCGTGACCTTGCTCGTAGCTTGAAGAAAGACATCGTTCTTGAAATGCGTGGCGAAGAAACGGACCTTGATAAAAACTTAGTAGAAGCACTTGCTGATCCCCTGATTCACTTGGTGAGAAACTCTGTCGATCATGGTATTGAAATGCCAAACGACCGTATTGCTGCGGGTAAATCACAAACGGGTAAAGTGATTCTGTCTGCCTCTCAAGAAGGTGACCACATTGAACTGGCTATCGTTGATGACGGTGGCGGTATGGACCCTGATAAGCTTCGTGCTATCGCGGTTAAACGTGGCCTGATGGATGAAGATGCAGCGTCTCGTTTATCGAATAAAGAGTGTTTCAACCTGATTTTTGCTCCTGGCTTCTCAAGCAAAGAGCAGATCTCGGATATCTCTGGTCGTGGTGTGGGTATGGACGTTGTGAAAACAGCGATCAACACACTGAACGGCTCTATTGATATTGATTCAGAAATGGGACAGGGCACCAAGATCACCATCAAGGTTCCACTAACCCTAGCGATTCTACCAACCTTGATGGTCGGTGTTGCAGGTCACCCATTTGCATTGCCATTGGCATCGGTTAACGAGATTTTCCACCTAGATTTAAGCCGCACAAACGTGGTTGATGGTCAGCTGACGATCATCGTTCGCGATAAGTCTATTCCGTTGTTCTACTTGCAAAACTGGCTTGCACCTAAAGCGGGTATTGTTGAACTGCGCAAAGGACACGGCCATGTTGTTATCGTGCAACTTGGTAGCCAACGTGTTGGTTTTGTTGTCGATACGCTGATCGGTCAAGAAGAAGTAGTCATCAAGCCGCTTGATAAGCTTCTGCAAGGCACGCCAGGAATGGCAGGCGCGACAATTACAAGTGACGGACACATTGCATTGATTCTAGATGTGCCGGACTTGTTGAAGCAGTACGCAGCAGCGTCAAGAATTTAATTTAAGGATAAATATGGCGATTAAAGTATTAGTCGTTGATGATTCGAGTTTTTTTCGTCGTCGCGTTAGCGAGATCATCAACTCAGAGGCTCGCCTAGAAGTCATTGATGTTGCAGTAAACGGTAAAGAAGCCGTTGAAAAAGCGAAACAGCTAAGACCTGACGTAATCACGATGGATATTGAAATGCCTGTCATGGACGGTATCACTGCCGTTCGTGAAATCATGGCCGCGTCTCCAACGCCTATTTTGATGTTTTCATCGTTAACGCATGATGGAGCGAGAGCAACGTTAGATGCGTTAGATGCAGGTGCTCTCGACTTCCTTCCTAAGAAGTTTGAAGACATTGCACGTAACCGCGACGATGCAGTTGCATTGCTTCAACAGCGTGTGATTCAGATTGCAGCGAAGCGTGCATTTATGCGTCGTGCTCCTATTGCGCCGAGAGCGACTGCGACGACTTCAACATCTACGCTATTGCGCCAGCCGATTTCAACAGCAGCTTCGACTTCGACAGCGAAGCCTGCGGTTGCATCAACGGCGAAATTCAGAGCGTCAGGTAAGAAGTATCAATTAACAGCCATTGGTACTTCGACTGGCGGCCCTGTTGCTCTACAGAAGATTTTGACTCGCATCCCTGCACACTACCCACATCCAATTGTGTTAGTTCAGCATATGCCAGCAACATTCACAGCGGCTTTTGCTAGTCGCTTGAACACCTTGTGTAAGATTGAAGTTCGCGAAGCGCAAGACGGTGATGTGTTAAAACCTGGCGTGGCGTATCTTGCTCCAGGTGGTAAACAGATGATGGTTGATGGCCGCGCAGGGTCTGCACGTCTAAGAATTATCGATGGCGGCGACCGCATGAACTACAAGCCTTGTGTGGATGTCACATTCGGCTCTGCAGCGAAGATCTACGGCGACAAAGTGTTGTCTATGATACTGACCGGTATGGGCGCAGATGGTCGAGAAGGTTCGCGTATGTTGAAAACTGCGGGCTCGACGATTTGGGCACAAGACGAAGATAGTTGTGTTGTATATGGTATGCCTCAAGCTGTAGCAAAAGCTGGCATTTCTACTGAAGACCTCCCTCTAGACCGCATCGCGGAAAGGATCTTGGTTGAAGTTGGGTTAGCTTAGGTAAATCGAAATGATTGTTTGGAGTGTTGCAAACCAAAAAGGTGGTGTTGGTAAAACGACCTCGACCGTGACCCTAGCAGGTTTACTTGCGTTGAAGGGGCACCGTGTTCTGTTGGTTGATACTGACCCGCATGCATCACTAACCACCTATCTGGGTTACGACTCAGATACGGTGGAATCGAGTCTGTTTGATCTATTTCAGTTGCGTGAGTTTAGCGCGCCGACAGTAAGACCTTTGATTTTACAAACGGAAGTCGAAGGTATCGATATTATTCCCGCGCACATGTCTTTGGCAACATTAGACCGTGTGATGGGAAATCGAAGCGGTATGGGGTTGATCTTGAAGCGTGCTTTGGCCGCTTTGAAAGACGACTATGACTATGTGCTTATCGATTGTCCGCCGATTTTGGGCGTGATGATGGTCAACGCATTGGCTGCCAGTGACCGTATTTTGATTCCGGTACAGACTGAGTTTTTGGCAATGAAGGGCTTAGAGCGCATGATTCGCACTTTGGCTATCATGCAGAAGTCTCGCAAAACACCGTTTAAGGTGACGATTGTCCCGACGATGTACGACAAGCGAACTAAAGCATCACTGCAAACATTAACTCAGCTAAAAGAAGATTATCCAAATCAAGTTTGGACATCCGCTGTGCCGATAGACACTAAGTTTCGAGATGCTAGCCTAAAGCGCTTACCAGCATCTCATTTTGCATCGGGTAGTCGTGGTGTATTTGCTTACAAGCAGCTGCTTATTTATCTCGAAAGGCTGGCGATAAATGAGCGCGAATAAAGAATCAACAATGGCGCGATCAAGTTTATCAAGTGAACAAGCACTTGATGATTACTTTACTGCGCTGTTAGGTGATGAAATGCTGGATTCTGACGAATTTTTTGTTGACGAGACCAGCGATGAGTCATCATCTGCAGAGCCAGAGCCAGAGCCAGAGCCAGAGCCAGAGCCAGAGCCAGAGCCCAAATATTCGAGTTACTCGACCTATGCCGAGTTGCGAGAAGCTGAATTTGAAGTGCCCAATCTGGAAGATGTTCAAAAATTACTGAGCCGCTTAGAAGCGACGAACGTGGTTGATGAACTGAACCTTGATGAATTAATGGATCAGAACACGCAGAAAATTGCTCAGCAAGCAGACATGCAAATATTTGATGCTGCGGTGGAATCCGTTCAGCTTTCTGTAGAGCCTGAGATTCAAGATTGGAACCTCCCAGAGTCAGATTCATCAATGGTTGTTGATCGACCTGTTGAACGACCAATTGAGCAGCAAGCTGAGTCACCAATAGCTGAAGAGTCTCCAATAGCTGAAGAGTCGCACGTTGAAGCTCAGCAAGACGGAACTCACACTGAAGAGTCAGAAATTGAATCTATCAGTGAGCCCGAGGTTGAGCTTGAAACTCAATCTGGCGGTATTGAGCGGTTTACCTCTTGGGAAACTACGGCTCGAACAGAAGATTTTCAGGTACTGTATTTTGACGTCAACGGGGTAACATTTGCTGTTCCTCTTGATGAGCTTGGTGGTATTCATCGCCTTGAAGAGCTAAGCCATTTGATTGGTAAGCCTGCTTGGTATTTAGGTTTGCAAACAAATCGAGATAGTCAGTTAGATGTGGTCGACACCGCAAAGTGGGTGATGCCTGAGAAACTAACGAATGATGAATACAAAGAAAACTATCAATATATAGTGATGCTGGGCGAAAGCTTATGGGGGCTTGCGGGTACTGAACTTAAAGGTACCGAGCTTCTTAATACAGATAAAGTTCGTTGGCGAGAAATGGCAGGTAAACGCCCATGGCTCGCTGGTATGGTAAAAGAAAAAATGTGTGCTTTGATTCATGTTGAAGCATTGATCGCCATGCTAAACGCAGGGCTAGATGTAAAAGCATTAAGCTAGTAATAAGCATTAGGCTAACAATAAACGCATCAAGTTAATAATAGTGGTCGGTAACGACGGCAAGAGGATTAAATATGTCTCATATGAGTGAAATTGAAGTAAGAAAAGACCCAACCAATGATGAAGTACTTCAATGGGTGACATTCCAGCTAGAAGAAGAAACTTACGGCATTAATGTCATGCAGGTACGTGAAGTACTTCGCTACAGTGAAATTGCTCCAGTACCGGGTGCTCCAGATTACGTTCTAGGTATTATTAACCTGCGTGGTAACGTTGTTACTGTTATCGACACTCGTTCTCGCTTTGGTTTGATGCAAGGTGAAATCACAGACAACACTCGTATCATCGTTATTGAATCTGAGCGTCAAGTCATTGGCATTCTAGTAGACAGCGTTGCTGAAGTGGTTTACCTACGTTCTTCTGAAATCGACACTACTCCAAGTGTTGGTACTGATGAAAGTGCTAAGTTCATCCAAGGTGTAAGTAACCGTGATGGCAAGCTGCTTATCTTAGTAGATCTAAACAAACTACTAAGCGAAGACGAATGGGATGAGATGGCTCACCTGTAATGTTTGAAGCGCTTCCTTTAAGCCCTGTTGCTCTGATTACCGGAGTCGGGGTTTTTACGTTATTCATCGTGATTTTGATTAGCAAAGTAAAACGTGCGATTAAAAAACAGCTCGATCAGTCACGCCTGCAAGTTCGTAACTTGGACAAAGAGCTTCAAAAATCGAGCAAGCAATTGCTTGAGGTTCGCTCTGTCGTGGTTGGCCTTGGTCAGAAAGTGACGGAACAGCAAGATCTAATAAAGCACTTGAATGAACGCATTGTAGAGCTGGAACATGTTGATACCGATGGGCGCTTGTACACGCGTGCAACGAAAATGGTTCAGCTTGGCGCTGGGATTAACGAGTTAATTGAAGAATGTGAATTACCCAAAGCAGAAGCTGAGCTGATGATGTCTCTGCAGAACAAGCTTGCTGGTAAAGAGAAAATTCCTTCATTACGAAGCGACCCTTCATCGTACGATCAGCAACCCGATGCCTCTCGCGATCGCAGAGACCCGCCTCGACGTCGTTAAATTGAGCGCTTAATTCGTATTGAGCAATTGATGTTTATTACGTATCCCTCTTAAAAGAAGCTTCGGCTTCTTTTTTATGCCTGTCCGATCTATATAGAACGATGTTTATAAGTGCTTGTATCTACGACAATATCTTGTTTGTTGATGAAAATGTGTAAATTGTGATGAGGTGGTAACAGTTTCTTACCGACTTTGTTCTATCGAAAACGCCTAGTCCTGTTTTGTCACCATGTTGGTGTGCTACTATAGCGCTCTCATTACTCGACTAAATTTACCTATGCTAGAAGTCTCAAATTTAACTGCTATTCGTGACGACAGGATTCTGTTTGAATCGTTGTCTTTTCAATTGAAACCAGGTGAGCTGGTTCAAGTTGAAGGTCGTAACGGTACCGGGAAAACGACACTCCTTAGGATTATTACTGGCTTAGGCGATCGCGATGACGGCACTATCTCTTGGGACGGTGAGTCTATTGAATCGAGTCGAGATGTTTATCATCAAAATTTACTTTTTCTTGGTCACCAAACAGGCGTAAAGCGCGAGCTTAGTGCTTATGAGAATCTGAGCTTTTATCAGTCGATTCACAGTGGCGGTACCAGCAAAGAAGAGCTTTATCACGCGCTGGCTCAAGTCGGGCTTGCGGGCAGAGAAGACGTACCTGCGGGGCAACTTTCAGCAGGCCAACAACGCCGAGTTGCGTTGGCTCGCCTTTGGTTGAGCAAGCAAATGTTGTGGATTCTTGATGAGCCGCTGACTGCCATTGATAAGCAGGGCGTGAAAGTTCTCGAATCTCTTTTTTCTCAGCATGCAGACAACGGTGGCATTGTGTTGTTAACCACACACCAAGATATGTTTGCTGATAGCCCGAAACTAAGAAAAATAAAGTTGGGTGAGTAATATGATCTCTTCAATGACCACGATTATCCGACGCGAACTGCTTATCGCGTTTCGACGTCAAGCGGATATCTTTAACCCTTTGTGGTTCTTCATCATTGTTATCACGCTTTTCCCTTTGAGTATTGGCCCAGAGCCAAACCTACTTGCGCGTATTGCTGCGGGTATTGTTTGGGTGGCCGCTTTGCTCTCTGCATTGCTCTCTTTAGAGCGTCTTTTCCGTGATGATTTTCAAGATGGCGCCCTTGAACAGATGATGCTGATGCCAATCCCGTTGCAGTTGGTAGTATTGTCCAAAGTCATAGCACACTGGTTGTTGACCGGGTTACCATTGATTTTAATCAGCCCATTATTGGCTGTTTTGTTGTCTTTAGATTTTGATACATGGCTCTCAGTTGTGTTGACCTTGCTGGTAGGAACACCCGCATTGAGTTTTATTGGTGCGATTGGTGTTGCGTTAACCGTTGGGTTACAGAAGGGCGGAGTCCTGTTAAGCCTGTTAATCTTGCCGCTTTACATCCCCATTTTAATCTTCGCGACGTCAGCAATTGACGCTGCGGCTTTGGGCGTTGCATACAACGGTCAATTGGCGGTGCTTGGGGCAATGTTAATGGGTGCGATGACTATGACGCCTTTTGCGATCAGTGCCGCACTTAGAGTAAGTGTGAACTGATTGGGGTTCCGTTATCGTATAGCCAATGTGAACCAAATGTGTCGATTGGACTCATAGAGTCAATAAAACTGAAAGCAAGACAAATAAAATTATTATAATTATAGCTTTAATAGCTGTAAGCAATATGAAGTAAGAGTGAGATTACAACATGTGGAAATGGCTCCATCCCTATGCCAAAGCAGAAACCTCTTATCAGCTTGCTGGTAAACTTTTGCCATGGTTTTCGATCCTAGCGCTATTGTGTCTATCCGTCGGTACCGTGTGGGGGCTTGCATTTGCGCCTTCTGATTACCAACAAGGCGATAGCTTCCGTATCATCTACATCCATGTTCCGTCTGCAATCTGGTCGATGGGCGTTTACATGTCGATGGCGATTGCTGCCTTTATCGGTTTGGTATGGCAGGTAAGGCTATCAGACATGGCCGCACTGGCGATGGCACCGATTGGCGCTGTGTTTACCTTCATTGCGTTACTAACTGGCGCAGTTTGGGGTAAACCAATGTGGGGTGCTTGGTGGGTTTGGGATGCGCGTTTAACCTCAGAGCTGATTCTTCTATTCCTATACTTGGGTGTGATTGCACTACACCACGCTTTTGACGACCAAAAAACAGCAGCGAAAGCGGCAGGCATTTTGGCTATCGTTGGTGTCATCAACCTACCTATCATTCACTTTTCAGTAGAGTGGTGGAATACACTTCATCAAGGCGCGACCATTACTAAGTTCGCAAAACCTTCGATCTCAAGTGACATGCTATGGCCGCTTCTTCTTAACATCTTCGGCTTCGCTTTCTTCTTTGGCGCTTTAACCATGATTCGTTTCCGTAACGAAATCATCAGTAAAGAAAGTCACCGTCCATGGGTTCGCAAGCTTGCGGCTGAAAAAGCGTAGTAGGGTAGGTAATTATGTATTTTGAATCTTTGAGTGATTTCTTAGCCATGGGAGGTTATGCCTCGTATGTCTGGAGTGCATTTGGAATCACATTCCTCGCGATGATCATTTTACTGGTCGTAAGCGTTCGTCGTGGTAAGCAATTACTAAATGAAGTACAAGCTAAGATTGATCGTCAAGCTCGTATCGATGCAGCAAAAAATATGGAGAACACTCTATGAACCCAAGACGTAAAAAGAGGCTGGGCATTGTCTTAGCGATCTTTTTTGGTATCAGTGCGACTGTTGGATTGATGGTTTACGCACTTAACCAGAACATGGATCTGTTCTACACACCAACTGAGCTGGTCAACGGCAAAGATGGTAAGAAACCTGAAGTTGGTCAACGCCTACGTATTGGTGGCATGGTCGTAGTCGGCTCTGTAAGCCGTGACAATGAATCACTACGTGTAAGCTTTGATTTGCAAGATGTAGGCCCTAAAGTAACAATTCTATACGATGGCATCCTTCCTGATCTTTTCCGTGAAGGCCAAGGTATTGTTGCTCAGGGTGTTCTTAAAAATGCAACGACAATCGAAGCGTTTGAGGTGTTGGCAAAGCACGATGAAGAGTACATGCCTTCTGAAGTTGCGGAAGCAATGAAGAAAACCCATGAGCCTTTGCAATACACGACTGAACAAAAAGAAGGAAATGCTCAATGATAGCCGAGATCGGCCATTTTGCGATGATCCTGTCCTTGGGACTTGCATTGCTGCTAAGCGTGCTCCCACTGTATGGAGCCGCTCGAAATAACACATTATTGATGAACAGCGCACGACCGTTGTCGTGGGGTATGTTCGGATTCTTAGCGATTTCGTTCTTTATCCTGTGTTACGCGTTCTACACCAATGATTTTACGATTCAATACGTAGCAAGTAACTCGAATAGCCAACTGCCTTGGTACTACCGAATTACGGCGGTTTGGGGCGCTCACGAAGGTTCATTACTGCTTTGGGTTCTTATCCAAGCGGGTTGGACGGTTGCTGTAGCGACGTTTAGTCGTGGTATGCCTCAAGAGTCTGTGGCTCGCGTACTGGCTATCATGGGTTTGATTACTGTCGGCTTCTTGCTGTTCATTATCGTAACGTCTAACCCGTTCCTACGTACATTGCCTTTCTTCCCTGTAGATGGCCGTGACTTGAACCCACTACTGCAAGACCCGGGTTTGATTATTCACCCGCCAATGCTTTACATGGGTTATGTAGGTTTCTCTGTTGCGTTCTCTTTTGCAATCGCTTCTCTAATGAGTGGTCGTCTTGATACGGCATGGGCTCGTTGGTCGCGTCCTTGGACAATCGCAGCTTGGTTATTCCTAACGGTAGGTATCGCACTAGGTTCATGGTGGGCTTACTACGAACTTGGCTGGGGTGGCTGGTGGTTCTGGGATCCAGTAGAAAACGCTTCATTCATGCCTTGGTTGGCTGGTACTGCTCTAATGCACTCACTAGCGGTAACTGAGAAGCGTGGCACATTTAAAGCTTGGACAGTACTGCTGGCTATCTCTGCATTCTCGCTAAGCTTACTAGGGACATTCTTAGTTCGTTCGGGCATCTTGGTATCGGTTCACGCATTCGCGTCGGATCCTGCTCGTGGTATGTTTATTCTAGGTTTCCTAGTCTTTGTTATCGGTGGTTCACTGCTGTTGTTTGCTATTAAAGGCGCATCGGTTCGTGTTCGCGGTAACTTCGATCTGGTTTCTCGTGAAAACGCACTGCTTGGTAACAACATCTTATTGATTGCAGCGCTTGTCGTTGTATTAGTCGGTACGCTACTGCCATTAGTTCACAAACAGTTAGGCTTGGGCTCGGTATCTATCGGTGCACCATTCTTTGACATGTTGTTCTTTTGGTTAATGATCCCGTTCTCGTTCCTGCTTGGTATCGGTCCTCTGATCCGCTGGAAACGTGACAACCTATCTAAGCTTGTTAAACCAATTCTGATTTCAGGTGCATTCTCACTTGGCTTGAGTGCGCTAATGGTTGCTCTATTGGCCGACCGCTTCAGTGGTACTGCGTTTGCTGGTTGGGTAATGGCGTTCTGGATTATCTTCATGCACGGCTTTGAGTTGCATGAACGTGCGACTCACCGTCACACATTCCTGAAAGGTCTAACTAAGCTACCTCGAAGCCACTGGGCAATGATGTGTGGTCACATTGGTTTAGCCGTGACAGTGATTGGTATCGCGATGGTGCAAAACTACAGCATCGAACGTGATGTGCGTCTGGCGCCAGGTGAAAGCTACCAGCTTGAAGAATACAGCTTCCTGTTTACAGGGGTTCGTGACAAAGATGGTCCTAACTACGATGGTTACATTGCTGACTTTGAAATTACTAAAGAAGGCAAATACATCAACACGCTCCACGCTGAAAAACGTTTCTACACCACAGCTAAGTCTATGATGACAGAAGCAGCGATTGACCGTGGCGTAACGCGCGACCTTTACATTGCAATGGGTGAACGTTTAGACGACAACAAATCTTGGGCTGTACGTATCTACTACAAACCATTTGTACGTTGGATCTGGGCTGGTTCTTTGATCATGTCGATTGGTGGCGCTATTGCTATCAGTGACCGTCGTTACCGTTTCCGTAAGCCAACAAAAAAGTCGGCTGAAGAGCAGGAGGCTTAATTCGAATGAACAAGAAGATTTTATTCATTCCATTGATTGCGTTCATGGTTCTAGCTGGAATCTTTGCAACGCAATTAATGCGCAACCAGTCGGGTGATGACCCGACTAAGCTTGAATCAGTATTGATTGGTAAGCCTGTTCCTGAGTTCGGTCTAGAAGACTTAGAACAACCAGGTAAGTTTCATGATCAAGCGATCTTTAAAGGTGAGCCACTGCTTCTTAACGTGTGGGCGACTTGGTGTCCTACTTGTTATGCAGAGCACTCTTACCTGAACAAGCTTGCGGATCAAGGTGTTAAGATCATTGGTCTTAACTACAAAGATGATCGCAACAAAGCGGTTGGTTGGTTAAAAGAACTGGGTAACCCTTACTTAATCAGCCTGTTTGATGGCAATGGCATGCTAGGTCTTGACCTCGGCGTGTATGGCGCGCCTGAAACTTTCCTAATTGATGCTAACGGCGTGGTTCGCTACCGCCATGTTGGTGACGTGAACCCAACCAACTGGGCATCGACGCTTGAGCCGATGTATCAAGAGTTGCTGGAGGAATCGAAATGATTAGAAAGGCACTGATTGCTCTATTCGCTACGTTCGCAATTTCAGCGACAGTTTCTGCTGCGCCTATCGAGTTCCATGAATTTGAAACCGTGGATCAAGAACAGCAGTTTAAAGAGTTGAGTAATACGCTGCGTTGTCCTAAATGTCAGAACAACACGATTGGTGATTCGAATGCTGAGCTAGCGGTCGACTTACGCCAAAAAGTGTACGAGATGACAAAAGACGGCAAGTCGAAGCAAGATATCATTGATTACATGATTGCTCGCTACGGTAACTTTGTGACTTACAATCCACCACTGACACTAGCTACATCGATCCTTTGGATTGGTCCGTTTGCGGTGGTTGTGTTTGGATTTGGTTTGATTATTTTACGAAGCAGAAAGTCAAAATCAAAAGCAGCAGTAGAGTCGGATAAAGACTGGGATGCAGACAAAGAAGCTCGCTTAAAAGCGTTACTCGATGAAGAGAACGACGGAGATAAGAAGTAATGACTCTATTTTGGATTTCTACCATTATCCTTTCGCTAGCGGCAATTTTATTAATTGTTCTGCCTTTCATTAACAAGAAGGCAAACAATGACGAAATGCTTCGCGACGAGTTGAACAAAGCATTCTATAAAGACCGTCTTGTCGAGTTAGAAGTAGAAGCAGAAGAAGGTCTTGTTGATAACCAACAAGAACTGATCGCTGATTTGAAACAGTCTCTGCTTGATGATGTTCCTGCACAAGAAGAGATGAAGAAGACTCAAATCTCTACGCTTGGTGTGGTTGTGCCGTCGATCATTCTTGTCGTCGTTGTGACTTATGGTATGTACTTTAAGTTCGGTGCATTGGACAAAGTTCAGCACTGGCAAGAAGTGAGCTCGAACCTTCCTGAATTGTCTAAAAAGCTAATGTCATCGGAAGGTGGTGCACTAACGGATGATGAACTGGAAGATTTGACTCTAGCGCTTCGTACTCGTCTGCATTACCAACCAAAAGATTCAACAGGTTGGTTACTACTCGGTCGTATTGCACTGGCTAACCGTGATGCTGAAACAGCAAAAGATTCTATGGAGCGAGCTTACAAGCTTGAACCTAAGAATGAAGATGTTCAGTTAGGTTTCGCACAAGCACTGATGCTTTCACCTGATGAAGCGGATCAAAACCAAGCTCGTTTGATTTTGAGCCGTTTGATTCAAAACGATTACGTCGACCTTCGTGTGTTCTCACTGCTAGCGTTCGATGCATTTGAGCGTCAAGACTACCCGGGTGCTGTGAAGTACTGGAGCATCATGCAACAGATGATTGGTTCACAAGACAGTCGCTATGAAATGCTTTCGCGCAGTATTGAAAGTGCTCAGAAGAAAATGGGTGACACTATGGGTGTCGACCAAGGCAAGACTGTTGCTGTAACGCTCGATCTATCTGCAGACGTGAATGCTGACCCTAACTCAGTGTTAATTGTGTCAGTACACAGAGCGGATGGTTCTCCAATGCCTATCGCAGCCGCTCGTTACCCACTAGGGACTTTCCCTCGTACTGTTGTGCTAGATGACGGCAACAGCATGCTGGAAGGACAAAAGCTGTCTAGCCTTGAAACTCTGATGGTTAGAGCTAGGCTTGATACAGACGGCAACGTTTCAACTCGCGAAGGTGATTGGTACGGTGAAAGTGAAGTGGTTGAATTGGGCGCTCCAGTTACCATTGATATCAATAAGCAATATTAATCATCACTTTGCATAGGTGTTATCTATTCCGATTTGCAGATAAACGGTATAGACTTAGCCAAACAATTGAGGCCAGCGATTGCTGGCCTTTTTTATTATTTGAATTCCTTATGGAAAAGGTGATATGTCTGTCAGTGTTTTAAGACTCTCGAGTTTACTTTTTATCGCAAGCTTAACGGTTGGGTGTTCAAGCGCGCCGGACGAAAGTGTTGACGATGATAACCTCGAAACCTCTGAATACGTCGAAGAGTCCCACTCCAATGATCCTTTTGAAGGTTTCAACCGAGCGATGTGGGATATCAACTACGAATATCTAGATCCTTACTTAGTTCGCCCTGTTTCCCTCGCTTATGTTGACTACACCCCTGTGCCAGTGCGTTCTGGTATCTCCAATTTCCTAGCCAACTTAGACGAACCATCAAGCATGGTGAATAACCTTATTATGGGCAATGGTGAAAAAGCACTCGACCATTTCAATCGTTTTTGGATTAACTCAACGATTGGTTTGTTAGGCTTAATCGATATTGCTAGCGAAGCTGGGATCACCAAGTACGATGATAAGTCGTTCTCTGATGCGATTGGTCATTACGGGGTAGGAAATGGTCCGTACTTCATGGTGCCGGGTTATGGTCCACTAACAACTCGAGAAGTGACTGAAACCGTCGATGGTATGTATGTGCCTCTGTCGTTCTTGAATTTCTGGGCTAGCTTAGGCAAGTGGGCATTTGAAGGCATGGAAACACGTGCTCAGTTAGTATCACAAGAAGCGCTGTTGGATAGCTCTCCTGATCCATATGCATTAACGCGTGATGTTTACATTCAACGTCGTGATTTCAAAGCCGAGATTGAACCTGAAGAGGTCGACCTTGAAGAAGAAGATTTCATCGATGGTTATCTAGAAGATTACTAGGGCGTGTTGATCTTTGCTGTACATTTCGCGTTCAACAATACATCGGTAGCC
>NZ_JBFSUX010000039.1:0-44567 GCF_041467595.1 Vibrio sp. 10N.247.311.13
AAAATACGACTTAACGGTAAATTGGGGAATTGAAGACTGGCAAACTATCGACTTTCTAGACGGAAAGCTCACCGCGGTTCCGGCTTTGCACGGCCATGGATGGATTCACAAGGTAATGGCTAATGGTGTTGGATTTTTCTTGGCGCTCCCCAATGAGCCTTCTATTTACATTAGCGGTGATACAGTTCTAACCGATGGTGTAAAACGAGCGTTGACTGAGTTGAAACCTGATATCACAGTAGTCGCGGCAGGTCGTGCTCGTATGGACGTTGGTCAACCGTTATTGATGTCTATTGATGAAGTGATGGAGTTTATCCGTCTTTCCCCTAACAAGGTGATTGCGAACCATATGGAGGCACTAAACCACTGTGCAGTGACTCGACCAATTCTTAAAGAAGCAATTGATAAAAACGGTTTGTCAGATAAAGTCCTTATTCCTGCTGATGGTGAGACCTTGGAGTTTTAGATACCTGAACTAATCCGATGACTCTCGATTTAAGTAAATAATCTAAATGATTTTTGTCCAAAAATGAGTTTAGTGGTTAGTGTATGATTGTGTGAACAGGTGAAATCGAACCACGATTTTGTCAGACTGAGTATGAACCAGTACATATAAAGTTAGATAAAAATATAGTAGAGACCACCAATTTTTGGTGATCTAATTTTTTCATTTAGCACCTGAACTCTTACAGAAAAATTAGATCTACATGTAAAAGTTAGATAAATGGCTTCTAGCCCTCGTTGTGTAAGGGGTTTCTAACTTTTAAGTCTAACTTTAAGTTAAGTGTGCTTTTTTGTAACGTCTGAAAGCTGTTCGCAGCTAACCGTTCAAAGTCACGTTACAAAATAATGTTCATCAAGAACATTGCACCAAACGCATTCAATACCGAAATCGCGATCATCACCGGGATGTAGCGACCTTCAGTACCAATTGGTCCCATAATACGGCCCATGTATTGCACCTGAGAGCCCATCAAGTAGATAGCTGGCGCCAAGATAGCTATATGGTTGCCGTTCAGAATACCTTGGTCAAACAGCGTGATAACCACGCCCACCGCGCCACCCATCGACATCCACGCACCGATCAATACCGCTGCCGCTTCGCCAGGTAAACCAAATACCGCCATAATTGGAGCAAATACACTGCCCATCAAATCCAGCGCACCCGTTATCTGCAATGCCTTGATGATCACAAACGCCATCAGAACATTCGGTACCGTAGAGGTAGTCGCAATAACCCAGCCTTTCTTAGCACCTTCAACGAAAATATCAGTAACCATTGGTTTCTTTGCTTTAACTTCGCTCATTATGCTACTTCCTCTTCCAGTTTTTGTTCTTTGTCTGATTTTGGTTTGTCTTCTTTGCCTTCAGTAATGTTTAGGTAAATACGGAACAGATTCGCGCCGACAAACTTAAAGATAAACATCACAGCGACAGCCAAACCAATTGACGATGTCACCGCTAAAGAGCCGTCCATCGCGGTTAGAGTGAACAGCACCGCACCTGAAGAGAAAAAGTTAACGATCGCCGCACCCGCCGTAAACTGGAACATGGTGAACACATCGGTTTCACGCTTAGTCAGATGTCCTTCGTCTTTCAGCTGACGTGTCATCGCTGCGCCAGCATCGGTACTTTGCAAAGAAGCGATCAGTGCCAAGCCTGAGTTACCCGGAATACCCATCAGAGGGCGAAGCAGAGGTGTCAGTAGTTTACGAGCCGCATCCAGTGCACCGTAGTGCTCAAGTACGTTGATCATACCCAGTGCAAACATCACGGTCGGAATAAGTGTCAAAGCAAAAATGAAACCGTCGCGAGCACCACTACCGCCTTTACCACGCAGTGACGTCGTTGCCGCTTGAATACCATCGGCCGTTTCACTCACATCGTAAGCGACCTTACCGAATGAACCGTTGAGCGTTGTAAAATCGAACACTCCATACCATTCATTGGACTGCATTAAGCCTGAAAAGAACACCATCGCGAACGCGAGTGCGATATAGCTGCCGATCGTGACTTTACGATCGGTTTTGGTTGGATTAGTCATAAGGACCTCTATACATCTCGTTTATGTGGAACAGAACACGTATAGATAGTGCAAACTAATGAGCGAAAGGTTAATGACCAAAATCAAATAGCGTATCGGTTTAAATAAAAGAAGCACAGCAACATATAAAACTGTGATTTGGATTTAAAAGCAGGACCATACGCTAAATAAATTAGAATATTTCACATACAAAACTAAAAAATCTTGCTTCAACAGCGCAACCAAAAACGCACACAATCGCCACACAAATCTGGCTTCTAGTGAGAAGTTTTTACCTAGTGCGATCTCTGATAATGCTGTAAGAGATCTCTTACATTGTTTTTCTGGTCAATTTTAATTCGATTATAATACAGAGACTTAAAAAGTGATTTTGCTTCCAGAACGCAACCGTTTTCCCTTAGTTGATTGAGTTTTGAGCCAAGCGCAAACAGTGAGCCATTTTATAAAGAATTTGAGCTTAATTCGAAATTTCAGCCCTCAGAGGTGCTATAGACTTCGCGCAGCCAATATAGAAGGAGAACGGTGATGACTATGGAAATGAGAACGCTTAAATATCAAGTAATGGGCAAAGGCATGTGGATCACTGCAACAGTATCTCGCGTAGTAGCGGACAAACTTGCGCTTGAATACCAATCCTATGGCTGGCCTGTTGAAGTATGTGCAGCAGAACAAACACTGACGTTTGATCTCAATGCTGCATAATGTTGGCAATTTCGAATAAGCTCTATCGGCACTGAGTCCGGTAGGGCTTTTTCTTTGGTCTTTAGTCTTTAGTCTTTAACTTAAGTGTGGAAGACAGTAATTTTGAGTATGTAAGACCGTATTTCGTTCACATCACAGTCTATTCCTTTCATTATAATCTATTGAATTATTAAGATATCTATCACACTGCACATGGTTATTTAGGTCTACTCTTTTACCCGTGTTAATAACTTATTAACTTCGGAGCGTAATCCATGTTAGGTATCCAGCTTTCTGCTGTTCTCTCTTTGTTACTCTTTTCTTCGGTAGCAGGTGCTGCCACTTCTCAGTTGGGAGAACCACTCAAGCTCACCAACTCATTCGCTGGCTACCTATCCCTGACCATTTTCGTTGTCGCCTACATCGTGGTGATGATGGAAGAGTACCTAAAGCTCCGAAAATCTAAGCCAGTGTTACTTGCAGCAGGACTGATCTGGATAATCATTGGTTTTATCTACCAAGAACACAACCTTGTTGAAGTCGCTAAGCAAGCACTCGAACACAACTTACTGGAATACGCTGAGCTGTTACTTTTCCTACTCGTCGCCATGACCTACATCAGCGCCATGGAAGAGAGAAGACTGTTTGATGCGCTGCAAGCGTGGATGGTGGGCAAAGGCTTTAATTTCCGCTCTCTGTTCTGGCTAACCGGTATTCTGGCCTTCTTTATCTCACCGATCGCCGACAACCTCACCACAGCTCTATTGATGTGCGCCGTGGTTCTGAAAGTCGCAGGATCTAACCCTAAATTCGTTAACCTAGCCTGTGTGAATATCGTGATAGCCGCTAACGCTGGCGGCGCGTTCAGCCCATTCGGTGACATCACAACGTTGATGGTGTGGCAGGCTGGTTATGTGAGCTTCAGTGAATTCATTCCCTTATTTATTCCTTCAGTGATGAATTACCTCGTCCCTGCAATGATCATGTCTTACTTTGTTCCCACAACCCAACCCGACACGGTGCATCAGCACGTTGAATTAAAACGCGGTGCAAGACGCATCGTGTTGTTGTTCATCATGACCATCGGCACTGCGGTTGCTTTCCATGCCGTACTCCACTTCCCTCCAGTAATGGGCATGATGATGGGGCTGGCGTATCTACAGTTCTTTGGTTATTTCTTGCGTAAGACCTTACCAAATTCACTGGCGAAGAAAAAAGCGGTGGCGATTGCCAACAATGATGGGGGGGCATTGAAGCGACTCGGTTCAGTCGTGCCCTTTGATGTATTTCGAAGAGTGTCCCATGCCGAATGGGACACTCTGCTGTTCTTCTACGGCGTGGTAATGTGTGTAGGTGGCTTGAGTCTACTGGGATACTTGGAGCTTGCCTCTGGCGTGATGTATAGCCAATGGGATCCAATTTGGGCCAACATCATGGTGGGGATCTTATCTGCGATTGTCGATAACATTCCGGTGATGTTTGCCGTGTTATCGATGGAACCTCAAATGTCGATGGGTAACTGGCTACTGATCACCTTAACCGCAGGCGTTGGCGGCAGCTTGTTATCTATTGGTAGTGCGGCAGGTGTGGCGTTAATGGGCGCGGCGCATGGCAAATACACCTTCTTTGGCCACTTGAAATGGATGCCAGTGATCATGATTGGCTATGCCGTCAGTATCGCTGCACACCTATGGCTTAATGGCGATCTTTTTTAATTCGGAGATCTTTTCTAGTTCGAACTGTCTTTCACAGGCTTATCTACAAGTGTCCAGACGTTACTCAATTGTATCGCTGGACATTGGTTGCAAGTTAGCATCTCGCCCTTCTGTTGAATGCGCATCACTAGTCTAGAGTCAGTTCGGCTGCTTCCAGAATTGAATTCAATGGTGATCAAGTCATCATCAACACGATAGGTTCGAGTCACGGAATTATCCGTTGTTTGATAAGTCACTTGCCCGGATTCAAAAAGTAGATAACTGTCATTATCTGCGTTCTCATACATACCTTTGAACAGAGCAAGCTGTGGAACCTCGAAAGGTCGGCTGGTATCAGTTAAACAACCTGTCAGCAATAATGCAGAGCTGCAGCCAGATATTAGTAAGGGGAATCTATTCATTTGGGCATCCTTGCCTAGAGAACATAGTCAAAGAATATGCAACCAAATCGATATTTCCCAGAAAGCGTTGATTTTAATTCAAAGTCATATTTTAAGAACCACTCGCCTTCACCATTAAGTAGTACGAGATATTCAGCCAGCATCTCGACAGGCTCATGGCTAAATCGCTTGCTAGTCTTGCTCTCTTCCCTCTATCACCAATAAGTGCTGTTTACGTTCTACGCCACCTGCATAACCCGTCAGTTTGCCGTTTTTACCAATCACACGGTGACACGGCACAATCACTGAAACCGGATTTTTGCCATTCGCCAAACCCACAGCACGAACGGCTTTCGGATTGCCTATCGCATCGGCCAGTTGTGCATAGCTCCAAGTCTCTCCATAAGGAATGGTCGTCAGCGCCTGCCAAACCGACTGCTGAAATGGCGTGCCCTTGGCTGCAATCGGCACAGAAAACTGAATAGCTTCGCCCGAGAAATAGCGATTAAGCTGCTCGATAGCCAATGCAAAGATCGGAAAGCTATCATCTTGAACACCCAACGGTTCCGGCTTGGTGGTATGTGTCTCGAACCAAAGGCCGAGCAAGCCTTCATCGTTCGCCTGTAACGTCACGGTTCCCAATGGGCTCTCATAGTAAGTAAAACGGTTGTCCATGATATCTCCTAGCTTAGTATTCCGATTAAGACTGATTCCAACAGTGGAACGTGGCGTAACTACCCCAAGGCGAAACACTCTCCGTGTTGATGGCGGGGCGATGCTCAATAAACTTCTTCACCACCAAGTCACCAACCAACAGATGATTAGGTTCGCTTAACCCGCGAAGCAGTGCATATTGAATAGTCCAAGGCCCAATCCCTTTTAGCTCAATCCATTTGGAAGGATGCTCAGCTTCATTGTCGACCATGTATTCTGCAAAACGCTTTAGGGTCTCTTTGCGGCTTCCCGGCATTCTCAAGAAGCTAACATCAGCGTCCGCTATCTGTTTTGGTGTTGGGAAGCTGGCTTTCTCATGTTCATCAGAAAGCTCTTTGACCAATAAGTTAAGCTGACCAATCGCCGCGGTTACCGAAACTTGCTGTCCTAGAATCGCTCTCACGCCTGCCTCCCAAGCACTCCACACGCCAGGAATACGGATACCACTCTTAGCCACCAAGTTAGGATCGATAGTCGTAAAGAACGTCTCAACCTTGGCAATATCGACATCAAGATCAAACATACGGCGGATATTCGCAATCAAGCTTCTTAATTGGCTTATATCATCCAACTCGAATTCAATATCCAAGCGGTTATCTTTGGCTAAAGTCGCCTTGAACCAACCCTTTGACCCGTTCACATTTACCGTGCGCTTATAATAATCTTCGCCAACGCCTTCTAAGCCCTCAATCATTCTTCGTCGATAAAACCTCAACAAGTGGTTCCAATCTAAGGGTCCATGAAAACCAAGCTGAATATGATTACTCTGAGTGTCACTTGGCTTCGCTCGCCTAATTTGGCTTGGCGAAAGCTGCAGCTCTTTTTGAAAGGCATCATTAAAACGGCGCGTACTATTGAAGCCACTAGCAAAGCCGACATCAGTAATGCTCATGCTACTGGTGTGCAGCAACTGCTTGGCAAACATCAATTGACTGTACAGACTATATTGCTTGGGTGACACGCCGATGTAATTGTCGAATAAGGTTCGTAAATAACGATCTGAAATACCTAACCGCGTTGCAAGGTCGACGATAGATCCTGAATTCAGAGCGCCATTATCAATCAACTGCATCGCACGTAAGAAAGTGGTTTCGACGCCCTTCCAAGCCGGCGAAAAAGGTGCGCTGTCTGGTCGACAACGTAAACAAGGACGATATCCCGCTTTCAATGCTTGAGCTTGATGGGAAAAATATTCGACGTTTTCTTCTTTGGGTGGTGTGGCTGGGCAAATCGGGCGACAAAAAATTCCTGTCGTTTTCACCGCTGTAAAAAACATCCCATCAAAGCGAGCATCTCGTGCATATCGAGCCAAATGGCACTGCTCACTGGTTAAGCTGCTGTTGTGATTGATCTTTTTCGACATGCCGTACTCTTCCCACTTACCATAGCGTTTGATCCGATACCTAAAAGTTTACCGTGAACCACCATTGTCGCTAGCCACTTTCGGAAGCGAAGGTCAGATAAATCACAAAAAAGGGTTTTAATTTTATTCAATTCGACTAAATTTAACCTAGAGAGGGCATTCTTCTCACAACGTCAACGATCGGTACTTAGCACGCCAAGATGCAGAGACCGATCGAATATAAAAAGGAAAAGGCTATGGTTCTACACACATGTCGTATTGTTTTATCAAATCAACAGGTTCTCACCAGTCAATCAGTCGAGCAGTCTCTAAGCTTTCTTGAAGACAAAGCGGACAACGGGATTTCTATGATCGAGATTGACGCAACGGATGGCAATCAAATCCATTCGTACATGTCACACTCTCTTGAAGAGTCTATTGAGAATCTAATGAACCTATAGGGCTTTTAATAAAGGCTACACATACCAGGCCTAAACGATATTTATGGAATTAGAAACGATCTCTAGTTCCGAAAAGAAGTACATTTCTGGTTTAAAACAAAAATGGCTCCCAACTATACAATTAGTTGGGAGCCATTTTTTATTGAATCTAATCAGCAAAGCCACTGCTTACCGCGAATGCCGTTACTCAGGTGCTTGTTCAGCGGCTTGCTGCAATGTGTAAGCCGTCGATGGGTCAATCTCATTAACCAACTTCTCAACCTGCATGATCGCATCAACCGAGGTACTGCTTTTACGGTAGCTCAGATAAATTGGGAGATACCAGTCTTCAACCCCTTTCACCTTGTGCAGCTGACCCGAATCGATAAAAGGTTCGACTAGAGACACCGGAAGATACGCACTGCCGCCTTTCTCTAAAATGAAATCGAGGGCGATACGGGCTGTAGAGGTACGTAGGTACGGTGCTGGCACTTTAGGGTGACGTTCTGCGTGTTCAGAACCAAAGCGCGTTCCCCAATCCACATAAACATACTTATGTTGAAATACAGATTCCAGATCATCTTGCTGCGTTGATACCAACACCAAAACCAAGTCAGCGACTTTTTTACAGTTCAGCTCTTCTGCTTTGATCTGATCGAACGCGAAAGCCATATCTAAGGTTCGTTCTAACAAATTACGGTTCAGTTGCTCGCGCCCCATCACCTCTGCCATAAAGCCGTAACCACCAAAAGAGTCGGTTACCACACTTAAACAGTTTTGCAGATACGCATCCCAAATATTCGGCGTGCCGCCCAGCGTTAACTGCAAGGCTTTACCACTCTCTAGCGACAGCTCAAATTTGGCTTGTTGTAGGGTGGACACCATCACTTCGGCATAACCAATCAAACGTTCACCGGAAGATGTGAGTTTGATGTTATTGCGGTCACGAATGAAGAGCTGAGTATCAAAATAGCCTTCAAGCTGTTTGATCCGCGCACTCACCGCCGCTTGTGTTAAATACAAGTTTTCAGCTGCACGCCCAAAATGGCGCACCCTTGCAACCTCAAGAAAGGTTCTAAATACTTTCACATCCATCAAATACATCTCTGTAATAAATCTGCTAACTAGCCGATCTAGGATTGTTTATCGTAAAGGCAAAAACATTTTGTTTCCTATTTTAGCCTTTTAACAATATTTTCGCGTGAGCAATAAACACTAATTTCTATCTAACCACATTACTGAGGCTGATATGTCTGAGACCGAATTCCGACACGGAAAAAAACGTTTTTATGACACCATTAAATTCCCGAGAGGGTTCGCTAAGTCGGGTGATTTTACTCTTTCAGAAGAGGAAATCCTAACCTTGTTTGGTGACACTATGCTTGCACTTGAAACTGGTGAACTAGCACCAATCAATGCAGAAGAAAAACACTTCATTAAAGTGTTGTCTCACCCTCATAAGGCAAAGTCCAAGTTAGAGCGTGTTTGGTTGAAGTACATTCAACTGGCTCGTGGACGCCGTCGCTTTCACACCCTAAACGGCTGCAAACGCGGCGACGTATCTAGGGAAGAATACGAAAGTGAGTTAGTGTTAGAAGATTAGTAAAATCGCTCAAAGTGATACCTCATCACTTTGGGCTTTTTTTTGCCTTCAAACACACATCTTCTTTGTAATTGGTAAGTTTAGCCAACCTATCCATTTTTACCAATATTTATATACAATTCATAGCGATAGCGTGACTAAAACACAGCTCTCGTTCAATCTTATGGGTATTCATCCCACTGAGATTCATCGTTCTTCATCCTGCCCCTGTCTTTTATCACGATAGCGCTCCATTGCCATCATTATTTTTCTAGTTTCAACTATACGCTCAACGCTTGTTTATACTCGAAACACGTTAATGCACCAAAATTCGTCAATGGTTCGAGCGATGCCATTATTGCAATAATCGTATCAAGGCATAGAAACACACCAACCCTTTCAGGTGCTGAATTAGATCAACATTGCTGTATATGACAAACGTATTAATCTTGTTTAACGCCACCAAATATCCATACAATAATTGTGCAATTTTGAGAGTTCCAGTCACAGTTACGACGAAAAAAGCAAAAACTTGACCTAAAACAATAGCGGAACTGGATAACTTATTTTATAATGCGAATTAATGTTTCAGAACACTATAAAATTTTATTTCTAGGGGCAAAATCAATGAGACTTATTCCATTAAGCAACAAAGCTAAAGTAGGTAAATGGGCTGCTCGTCATATCGCAGATTCAATCAACAAGTTCGCTCCAACGGCTGAGCGTCCATTTGTACTAGGTCTTCCTACTGGTAGCACACCTCTAACTACTTACGCTGAGCTAATTGAACTTTACAAAGCTGGCGAAGTTAGCTTCAAGCACGTTGTAACATTCAACATGGATGAGTACGTTGGCATCGACCCTAACCACCCAGAGTCTTACCGCACATTCATGCACGAGAACTTCTTCAACCACGTTGATATCCAAGCAGAAAACATCAACCTGCTAGACGGCAAAGCTGAAGATATCGATGCTCACTGTGCAGCATACGAAGAGAAAATCCGTTCATACGGCAAAATCAACCTGTTCATGGGCGGCGTAGGCATCGACGGTCACATCGCATTCAACGAACCAGGTTCTTCTCTATCTTCACGCACTCGTATCAAAACGTTGACTGAAGACACTCGTATCGCGAACTCTCGTTTCTTCGATGGCGACATCAACCAAGTTCCTAAATACGCACTAACTATCGGTGTTGCTACTCTTCTAGATGCTGAAGAAGTGATGATCCTTTCTCTAGGCCACAACAAAGCTCAAGCGCTTCAAATGGCTATCGAAGGTTCTGTAAACCACATGTGGACTGTTACAGCTCTACAAATGCACCGTAAAGCTATCATCGTTGCTGATGAGCCAGCTCAACAAGAGCTAAAAGTTAAGACTCTACGCTACTTCCAAGAGCTAGAAGCTGAGAACATCCAAGACCTATAATTCCTATAGTCTTGAATAGCAGGGCGTTTTTATAAAGAGAGCGTCTTGAATAGAAAAAGCCACTGAATGTGGCTTTTTTTGTGCCTGCTGCTTTTGTATTTAATGGGAAGATATTTCGGATATTTTTTAGAAGCACAAAAACAACAAAGCGATTTCTCCAACGAGAGAAACCGCCATCATTTTAATCTTTGTATTGAAACGAACGAACAGCTACAAGTTATGTAGGATGTGAAACAAGATAAGCAGAGCTGCAAACTAGAGCTAAGAGCTCAGCGCGTTATCTCGGCATAGGGTAGTGATAATGTCAGTGATAGCTAATACGATCGTCGACTTCACCTTTTGATTATGTCGCCCCAAGAACATTTCAAGCATTGGGCCAGACATCGTTTCCACCATCTCCGCGTCATATTCGATAGGCATAATACGCTGAATCGCGTGCACCTTGTTGAGCTCAAATATCACATCAACTTCTGTAAAGCTGGTGTCTTCACCCTGTATTTTCGCCCACTCTTTCAAGGTAACGAAAACCTCTAGATCGTCGTAGAGTTCTTTACTGATCACGCCAAGTCCGAGTAGCAACTTAGCACGAATCATGATCTCGCCTAACGGCCCACCACTGTTGAGAAGTGGCTCGACAACGAACTTAATTGCAGTGTCGTCTTTCTTAAAGATGTTTTTTAATACGGCATCTACCGTGTCGTCCAATGCATCATAAGCAGCCATTAGGCAGGCGCTAGCACTCTCAGCTTCCGAAAGGGCTTCGAGTAATTCAGTTTCATGGCTTGTTTGTATTGGCATAACGGCTCGACAATAAGAAAGTGCCACTGGTGTGGCACTTTGATGGTTTATCATTTCAATGCTAGATAAGCTTCTTCCGCTAGTTTAACAACTTCTGAGTCACTATTCAGCTCAGAATAATGCGCTAATGTCTCAGCAAAGCCTTTTTCTGCGAACATTGCTTGAAGTTCAACCGCTTGTGGGTCGTCTTCATTCTTGTAATGGAACGCAGCAGCGATTGCTTTTACTAGGTGAGCATTCGGTAGGCCGTACTCTAATGTACCGTTTAGAGGCTTAACTAGGCGGTCTTGCGGGCTCAGTTTACGAATTGGCTGACGACCAACGCGGTCTACTTCATCACGTAGGAACGGGTTAGCAAAACGACCTAGAATCTTTTGGATGTAGGCAGCGTGTGCTTCTGGATCAAAGCCGTAACGCTTAATCAGAACCGCACCACTCTCTTCCATCGTCGCTGTTACTTCAGCGCGGATTACGTCATCTTCGATAGAGTCTTTAATAGTCTCATGACCTGCAAGCACACCAAGGTATGCCGTTACCAAGTGACCTGTGTTTAGCGTGAACAGTTTACGCTCAACGAAAGCCATTAGGTTATCAGTGCATTCCATTCCTGGGATGTTTGGAATCTCACCTTTGAATTGTGTTTGATCTACGATCCACTCGCTGAACGTTTCAACCGTTACCGCTAGAGGATCTGTTTCGCCCGCTTCTGCCGGTGGAACAATACGGTCAACCGCAGAATCAACAAAGCCAATGTGCTCTTCAGTGAACGCTTTCATTTCATCAGAAAGGTGCTCTAACACGGCTGCTTTTAATTGGCTAGTACCGCGAACCATGTTCTCTGCCGCGATGATGTTCATTGGTGCAGTGTTGTTTGCTGCTGCACGCTTTTCAATGCCTTGAGCGATAGACTTAGAGATGATTTTAAGAACCGTAGGGCCCACTGCAGTCGTCACAAGATCAGACTCAGCAATGCAATCTACTACTGCGCTTGTCGCTGAGTTTACTGCTGTCACGTTCTTAACAACTTCGACAACACACTCTTCGCCAACAATCTTAACTGGGTATTCTTGGCGTTCAATTAACGCATTTACAACCGTTTCATTTACGTCAGCAAACGTAACCTTCATACCAGCATCAGAAAGAAGCTTACCAATGAAACCACGACCGATATTACCTGCACCAAAATGTAACGCTTTCATAATTTTGACCTTATAAATATTTGAATCTAGATAGCTAACTGCTCAACAACATGCCTTGACGATGTGCCCTAGGCATTAAGCAGTAAGCTATTCAGACTGAATCTTGTTAGAAAGATTAAGACCGAAAATGAGGCCAGTAGGGGGATACCGGCCTCCTTCACTCAGGAGCTTGACTAGAGCTTTTTAGTTTCCGTTGAGAATACGTAGAACATCAGCAGGGTTTGTTGTGTTCTGTAGGCATTCCACAGCTTCTTCATCATCGAGTGAATTGGTAATAGCCATCAGCACCATGTTGTGCTCATCGCCTTGTGCGGCAATACCGATAACCATCTTCGCGATATCATCTTCATCTTCGCCCCACTGAATACCTTCAGGGTACTGACAGAAAACGATGCCGGTTTTTTGTACGTACTGTTTCGCTTCGATTGTGCCGTGTGGTACTGCGATAGACTCACCTAGGTAAGTAGACACAAGCTCTTCACGAGCAAACATGCCATCTACGTATTCTGGTGATACGTTGCCAAGTTTTACTAATTGTTCACCAGCAAACTTGATTGCGTCTTCTTTTTGAGTCGCTTTAAGGCCAAGGAAGATGCTGTCGTCAGTGAGTGCAAGCTTGTTGCCTTCTTGCGCTGGAGCTGCTGCAGGCGCCGGAGCTTCTACTTTCGCTTCACCACTTTGAGCATCGACAAGTTCAGCAACTAGTTGGTCGTATACACCGCCGTCTAGGAAGTTGCTTAGAGACATATGCATCGCACCTGGCACAGTGCTACGAGCACGGTCTGTTAGGTCTTTATGCGTAATAACGATTTGCGAATCAGCCGGTAGGTTGTTGATTGCGTAGTTGGTCACTTCAATGTCTAGGCCAGCTGTTGCTACTTTCTTACGTAGTAGACCCGCACCCATTGCACTTGAACCCATACCCGCATCACACGCTACATAAACTGCTTTTACATCCGCTAGGTTTACGTTTGCTTCTGATGCTGCACCTTTAGAAGACGCTTTCATGTCTTTCATTTGTGCAGAAGCTTTCTCTAGTGAATCTTCCTCATCATCTTGCGCTGATGTTTTAAGGAGGATTGACGCTACAACAAACGATACTGCCGTTGCTGCGATAACCGATAGAATCACGCCGATGTAAGAGCCTTTTGGCGTCATCAGTAAGACTGCGAAGATAGAACCTGGAGATGCTGGAGAGATAAGGCCAGAATCGAACACTACGTTAGTGAATACACCCGCCATACCACCTGCGATTACCGCAAGAATTAGACGTGGGTTCATTAGAACGTAAGGGAAGTAAATTTCGTGGATACCACCTAGGAAGTGGATGATAGATGCACCAGCAGCAGATTGCTTCGCGCTACCTTTACCAAACACCATGTAAGCAAGTAGAAGACCAAAACCAGGACCTGGGTTTGCTTCGATTAAGAAGAAGATTGAACGACCAATCTCTTCAGATTGCTGGATACCTAGTGGAGAGAAGATACCGTGGTTGATTGCGTTATTTAGGAATAGAATTTTCGCAGGTTCAACAAAAATAGATGCTAGAGGTAATGCACCTGCTTCTACCATTGCGTTTACGCCAGCAGCAAGTCCGCCAGATAGAATCTTAACCGCAGGACCAATCACGATGAACGCGATGATCGCACAGATCATGCCGATGATACCCGCAGAGAAGTTATTCACTAGCATTTCGAAACCACTCTTCACTTTACCGTGAACAGCTTCATCGAATTTTTTAATTGCGATACCACCTAGTGGACCCACAATCATTGCACCCATGAACATTGGGATATCAGTACCAACGATAACACCCATTGTCGTGATGGCACCTACTACCGCACCGCGGTCACCACCAACCATTTTACCACCGGTGTAACCAATCAATAGTGGCAATAGGTATGTAATCATAGGGCCAACCATTGATGCTAACGTTTCGTTAGGCCACCAACCGGTTGGGATGAATAGTGCAGTAATGAAACCCCACGCAATAAATGCGCCGATGTTTGGCATTACCATATTGGATAAGAAACGACCAAAGTTTTGAACCTTAATCTTTGCTTCTGGTGATAACATAGGTAGAACCCCGTAATGTATTGGTTGGTCAAATGACCGAAAGTGTGTACTCAAAAGTCGATTAAAATGTATCACAACATTTCTAAAATGCACCTTAGCCCAACTTTCGTGACAACCATCACACACGAAAAACACTTTAGGGTTAACAAGAGCACTTTAGATCACAAAAATACCATGAATTAAAATTACAAAGCCAAATTAATGAGAATAAATATCATTAACACAAGATCTAGATCACGCTTTATCTTGTAATACTTAAAAATAAATAGTGATCAAAATCACACTTAATAAAATATAGCATCTAAGATCTATATAAACCGTATAAAAGAACATCGTGTCACGTATAGAAAATATGCACCCAGATGAGCAGAATCGCTAATCATGTAATTTAATTACAGAAAGAACCACATTTCCCACAAAATCAAAATCAGACATGACTTTCTACTAAAAACATAGACCAGTGAGCAGCAGTTGGCATTAGTAGATGTGATATGGTACTCGCCTGTGCTATCACATCATGTATCTCACCAAAACCCATCAGCGGATCACTCTGCTATTTGAGAAAAGACTATGTCAGACAAAATTTCCACATCCGCACTCGCTAAACAAAAAGGCATAGAAGCTAAAACTTTATTTAGCGATCTAAAAACAGCGGGTTATATCGTGCGCTCACAAGAGCGTTGGATTCTCACAGAACGGGGAGAAAGCTTTGGTGGGGAATATGTCGAACACAAGAAGTTTGGTGTCTTTATTGTCTGGCCAGAGAAACTGCTTATCGATTTGGACTCATTCTCAGGAAAAACACTCACCGCCACCCAGCTTGGCAGTGCCTTTCAACTCAGCGCAAAGAAAATCAACTTACTGCTCAACGAGCTTGGTTGGATAACAAAAGAAGAAGACGGTTGGCATGTCACCTCTACAGGCTTAAAAGCCGGAGGTGAACAAAGAGAAGACAAAGCGACTCAAAACTTATTCGTGGTATGGCACGACTCATTGGTTCGCAATAAACGTTTAAAGCAGTCTGTTGTTGAATTCCTAGGGCATGATGCTGAAAGCCACTCGACCGATGTGTCATTCTCCAGTTTTCGTCAGAAATTTGAGGCGAAGCACCGAAGCTTAGACGGGCATTATGTTCGATCAAAGGGAGAGCTGATCATTGATAACTGGCTTTATATGGCAGGAGTGGTCCATGCGTACGAGCGTCCGCTTCCGATATCAAAAGAAGTGATCAGCGATTTTTATCTACCAAGTGGCAAAGTATACATCCAGTTCTGGGGAACTGATTCTGCGCCAATCGCCGAAAATAAACGTGAAGCTACGAGAAAAATCTATGAAGAGCATGGTTTTGGTTTAATCGAAATCACGCCAGAAGATATCCCCAACCTAGACAGCGTACTTCCGCCATTATTGCGCCAATATGGTATCAAAGCGTACTAAGCTACTGAATCTAGAGATTCCACCTCCATTAAGATCACACTTATTGAATCATTATGGACATTATTAACCATAGTGATTTGATATGTTCGCTATTTTTCCCGAGTCATTCTTCTATTATCTTACACCCATCGACTTGAGCTACCGCAGATACTCGATTTATTGGGGCATGTTCGATAACTATTTAGACGTTCAATCTATTGAGATTCGTTTAAATTGGTTATCCGTTTATTGTTGACGTAACTGAACATAAAACCCTACAACATTTATTATTGATAGATATTAGGATTCAACATGACTCATCCAATCATTACTGATCTAAACACTCGTTACACAGCTAAAAAATACGATGCAGAAAAGCGCATCTCTGCGGAAGACATGGAAGTAATCAAAGAAGCACTTCGCTTGTCAGCTTCTTCTATCAACTCTCAGCCTTGGAAATTCATCATCATTGAGAGTGACGCAGCAAAACAACGCTTCCACAATACTTTCGAAAACATGTTCCAGTTTAACCAACCACATGCGAAAGAAGCGTCACACACGATCCTGTTTGCTCACGATCCTAAGTACACTAAAGAGAAATTCGCGAAGCGTGCTGATACAGAAGTAAGCTCTGGTCACTTACCAGCTGAAATGTACGAGCAATTCTTAGGTGCTTACGCATTCGCAGAAATGAACACAGACGAAACAGGTTTCAACGGTAACTGGACTAAGTCTCAAGTTTACATCGCACTAGGTAACACACTGCACACACTAGCTCGTCTAGGTATCGCTTCAACACCTATGGAAGGTGTAGATGCAGCTATGATCAGCGAAGAGTTTGCTGACGAACTAGAAGGTCACGTTGTTGATGTAGCTCTAGCTATCGGCTACCACAAAGACGGCGAAGACTACAACTACGGCAAACCAAAAGCGCGCCTAGCTCTTGATGAAGTCGTTACAACACTTTAGGGCGTGTTGACCTTTCGTGGTTAAATTTTGTTCGGATGGGGACGCCTAGTCAAAAGCGTTTTAATCGCGGTGAGGGAGAAGTAGCCTAGTCATTCTAAGCAAACCTCCCTCAACAAAGAGTAAAACGCTTTTTGCGGTGGCGCCCAGCTCGAACCCTTCGGGCAGCGTTTGCTGGTCATTTCTACTGCGTTATCGGCTTCTCATGTAGGCTAGCTACACATCGATGCCTCTGCCTTGTATAAATACCCAGCAACTCACTGCAAAGATCAGCTCGAAAGATCAACACGCCCTAGTTATTGATGTGACAGAGCCCTAACCGAAGGGGTATCAGGCAAGAAAACCTCGATAAACAAGAACAAAAAAAGCCAGTCAACAGACTGGCTTTCTTGTGTTCATCTTAGTGCGATGAGCTCATCGCGTTTAAACAAAGGCGAACATTAACCGATAAACGAGATGTAACCTTGAAGGATAATCAGGTTAACGATATCGATAAAGAAGGCACCAACAATTGGCACCACCATGAACGCCTGTGGTGAAGGACCAAAACGGTTCACCAAAGAGCCCATGTTCATTACCGCTGTTGGTGTTGCACCTAGGCCGAAACCACAGTGACCACCCGCCATAACCGCTGCGTCGTAATTAGAACCCATTACTTTGAACGTCACAAAGTAAGAGAAGATACCTAACACAACCGCCTGAACCGCCAGGATAACCAAGAACGGAATCGCAAGGTCAAATATGTTCCAAAGCTTAAGGCTCATTAGCGCCATTGCTAGGAACAGTGACAATGACACCGTACCAAGAATATCGACCGTTTCGCTGTCAGTCTTATGCAGCTTAGTCACTTCAAACACGTTAGTGATGAACACACCGATAAACAACGCGTAAACGAAGTCAGGAATCATCAACCAAGAAATTTCAAAAGTCGCCACCCACTGCTCTAGGTACTTCGCACCCGTGATACAGATAAGAAGGATGAACAACACTTCAATCACCTTCTTCGCCGTCACTTTGTCTTCTTCATACTCGTTGTAAGTAACAAGTTCAGGGAAGCGTTCATGTGTTTGCGTGCCAGTGCCGTACTCAGATTCAAGCTGGTTTTTATCAATCAGCTTTTGCGCCACTGGGCTACCGATAATACCACCGATGATCAAACCAAAGGTCGCTGAAGCCATCGCGATTTCTAGCGTATTTGCAATGCCAAACGTGTCTGCAAAAGTTTGAGACCAAGCCGCGCCTGTGCCGTGACCGCCCGAAAGGGTGATAGAGCCAGCAATCAAACCCATCAAGGGTTCAAGGCCTAGTGCCGTAGCTAAGGTTACGCCTACACCGTTTTGGATAATGATGTAAACCGACGCTACCCCTAAGAATAGGAATACCTTAGCACCACCTTTTATCAGCTGCGTGTAGTTCGCCGCAAGACCGACCGTTGCAAAGAACATCAACATAAACGTGTTCTGCAGGGGCAAGGAAAACTCAAGATCAAGGCCGTTAAAGTGCAGGGCTGTAATAGCAAAAGCGACAATCAAGCCGCCGACAATGGGCTCTGGAATGTTGTACTTTTTGAGAATCGGAAGCTTTGCATTGACGAAATGACCTAGAAACAAAACACTAATCGCGATTAGGAAGGATTCTAGTGGTCCAATTGAAATTAATTGATTCATATAACCTCTATTTTTTTACGTTCTCATCTTCCCTAATGAGTCTAGTTTTATCTGTAATTATTTGTGCTGCTCTACCTATATTTATACAAACTGGAGAGAAAGTGTGGATTCGAAAAGCGAACACATTACTGCGATCGCTTAGTACCATGTTAGTAGCACGTTAACTTTTATAGGAGATAAAAGGATTTGTGACAACAATCACCTCCTAAAAGTTGAAAACGGCGTGAGTACCTATGCCGCTGACTCTGCTTTCTTAAAACCTAAAAAAGCAAAAAGGAGCTATTTCTAGCTCCTCTTTAATCACCATCGCTGGTAATTAGAATTTTTTCGGTGCGTAACCAGTCATAACCTCAATGCGAAGTTCTTTACCGATCTTCGTCATTGGGTGAACAATTACGAGTCCTTTAACAGACTTTTTAAGTTTACCCATATCCGCTTGCTCAGCCTTAGTGATCTCACGGCTAAATGGCATATCAACCAGAGACTTACGCTCTTGGTTCACATCATAGCTTTCTTTGTGTTTAAGCTGGGCAATTTTCTTAGTTAGCTTCTTAATCTCTTCCTCGAACTGACGAACAACAGGACGATCATTACGAGTTTTAGCAGCATCTAACTTGTGGCGACACTTGTCTAGACGGTTGTTAATTTGTTGAAGTTCGTTTTTAACACTCATAATAATTTCCTAAGATTAAACAAGCCAATTCGGATTGGGGCGCGGAGTATAGCACAAGGGTTGTGTTGAACCGAAATTTATCTGTTAATTACCAATAGAAACGAATCACATCGACACCGCTCATTCAGCTTACTTATTCTTTGTGGCGAATCTCTAAGCGGATTATTCATTGATAGGATAGCGCCTACTTCAAAAATTGCAGTCCTCGATGCATCAAAATTCCGTCTAAACTTATACTCTAACGCAATAACTAAATCAGGGTACACAGCTTGGAGTTGTTACCCCCAGCACGACTCTGAATCGCAACGTAATCACAAGGATAGCCGATGACATTATTGAAACGAACATTGACCTGCAGCCTAGCCCTTAGCTCAGTGTTTGCCGCCACTTATGCATCTAGTGAACAAACAATCCAAAGTAACCTAATCGTTGAGTTCTCTTCACCACAAAATACTGAAGAAGAGCAGCTCAAACGTGAAATTCAAAACAGTGGCGTCAATGACACCGTGGTCGACCTATCAAACCAACTCTTCATGTTTGAGAAGCCATTAACCATTCAATATGGCGGGGAAGAAGGACCACTCTACGATCCACAAACCCATCAAGTACTGATCCCTTACAGTTTTTACGCTGAGTCACTCAATTACTTTGAGAAGAACCAATACGAAAAAGAGTATGGGAAATCTGCGCAAACCGGCGCTATTGATACCTTGCTGCACACCCTGCTACACGAGACTGGGCATGCGTATATCGAAGATCAGAACATTGCCATATTGGGTAAAGAAGAAGATGCGGTTGATAACCTAGCAACCATGCTACTGCTTAACTACGTAGAGCATGGGGCCGACGCTGCTATCAGCGCTGCAGACATGTTCGCTTTCGAGTCAGAAGACCGCCCAGAGTATTACGACTTGGGGGAATACATCGACGAGCACAGTTTCGACCTGCAGCGTTACTTCTCCACGTTATGCTTGGTGTATGGCAGCGATCCCGATGCCTATAAGAACTTGCTCGATGAAGTGGAAAACGACTATTTGAAAGACAGAAAAGAGTTCTGCGTTGAGCACTTTGACGTGATCAATGAAAATTGGCATCAGTATTTAAAAAAGAGTGACGATGCTTAGATGCTTAGATGCTTAAAGGTTAGTGTCGAGAACTAGGAAAACGGCTTTGGCATCAAATTCCAAAGCCGTCACTCGATAGATTGGCTTAAGTCTTACGTGTTAAGAGTTAAGAGTTAAGAGTTAAGAGCTTAAACCCTAGACGTTCACTTTGTACTTCAGATCTTGTGCTTCATCGCCCGTCATCCCTCGAAAACCCCAACAATGTGAAGGCTGCTCTTTAATGGTGATTTCAATATCAATCGGAGAGATAGCTAACTGCTTCTCTATCTCAGAAAATATCTTCTTAATTAAGCGCTTTTTGGTGTTTACCGCTCGACCTTCCATCATATTTATCTCAATGACGGTATAGGCTTCTGTTCTTCCTTCCGGGTAAAAGAAGTCATCTCGTTCCAATGGCACAAACCGATGTGCTCGCTTGTCATCGGGTAAACCCATTTCACTGTTCAAGCACTGCTGCAACACATTAGAGAGCTGCAACTTAATTGGATTTAAGCACTCTTTGATACCATAAATAACAATCATGACCATTCCTTTGATGCGATGTTAGGTATAGAAGAACGTCAGATAGAAGCATCGTCTGGCAACTACCCATTCGCTTACTATTTGTTCATATATTACCTAATGACGCGTATGAGAAAAGGTAAAAACAATGAATTTATGAACAGGTGCAACAAAATATCTATCCCTTTGCGAACATAAGCCGAAGCGAATTGATCGAACACCACCCTCCCCGCGTATATCTTCTCAAATCACATTTGAACTAAGGAGTACTATGTGCCGAATTCACCTAGGAAGACCACGCGGACAGACGCCGAACCAGAAACACCCGTAGAGTCTTCTCTGGAGCTCGCTGTGTTTCCCCTCCCCATCTTCCTTTTACCGGGAGGCAGACAAAGACTGCGCATTTTTGAGCCAAAGTATCTCGCGATGGTCGCTCACGCAGCGCAGGGCGATGGTTTCATTATCGCCACTCAAGACAAATCTAACTCTGATCATCTCAGCTCTTGGGGAACAAAGGTGACCATCGTCGACTTCAATATGTCGGACGACCAGATATTAGAAATTGATGTCGAAGGCGAAAAGTTGGTGCAATTGCATGGGTCGTTTCGAGACGATGATGACCTGATTAAAAGTAAGTTCAGCTTGTTACCTCACTGGCCTACCGATGAATATAAAGTGCCTAACGTGTTTACCGCTTTTTTGGTTCAGTTGTTTCGCGACCACGATTCGATAAGAACACTCTATCCCACTCCTGATTTTGAGAGCCCACAATGGATCTGTGCGCGATTGCTCGAAATGATGCCTATCCCACTGGAAAAGAAAACAGAATTTACTGAGCCAGCCAGTTTTCCGTCTCTAGTTCCTTTTTTGAATCAAATCATTACGGGGCAATAAGCACTTTTCTTCACTATAATTTTGTATAGTAGAAATTAATTTAAATTAAAGTGATCCCGACTTTCTCCTTTCACGTAATGCCCATCAAATTCGCATGATGGTTAGTTACTATGCAAGTGGAAAGCAGAAGTTCAGGGAACGGCAAGGAGCATGTCATTATTCCCGATAACAAAGTACCTACAGACAACAAAGTACCGACAGAGCTCTCGAGCTGGCTGGTGTTGGTTGGTACAGACCGAGACAAGCAGGCGTTCACCTGTTTGTTCAAGTTCTTCGCTCCTAAGATCAAGCGTTTTGGTATCAGTAAGTTGGGTGGCGAAGCTGCTGCAAACGAGCTAGTTCAAGACACGATGACTAATGTTTGGAAGAAAGCACATCTCTACAATGTAGATAAAGGCGCTGCGACCACTTGGGTCTACACGGTAATGCGTAATGCAGCATTCGACATGTTGCGCAAAGTGAAAGCGAAAGCCGAACAAACGATAGCCGACGATATCTGGCCAATCGATGCGATGGTAGCCGAGTCTCAAAGCGAAGATTTGCCATTCGGTGACCATTTGATGAGCCGACACGTAATGACTCAAATAGAAAAGTTGCCTCTCGCTCAGAAAACCATCGTCAAAGGCGTTTACTTTCAAGAGCTCTCTCAAGAGCAACTCGCTCAGCAACTTGGCGTCCCACTTGGAACAGTGAAATCACGTCTGAGACTCGCTTTAGCCAAATTAAAAGTTCACATGGGGGAACAAGACCATGATTAAACATCACCCAAACGCGGCAATCTTGAAAGACTTCGTCGATGGCACGTTGGCTGATTCAGTTTCTTTGATTGTTTCTAGCCATGTAGAGCTGTGTGAACACTGCCAACAACAAGTCAAGCAGCTTACAGCTGTAGCAGCGAATAATGCTTTTGACGCAGAGCCAGTATTCTCAAGTGAAGATCTAGACAGCTTCTCAATGGACGACATGGACTTTGATTTTGACGCGATAGAGCAAATCACAGCTGATACTTCTCAGTCTGTTGAAGTGACTCCAGAGGTTCAGAAAGTAACTGTTGCTGACACGACATTCACAATCCCTCGCGCTCTAAACTCAGTAGCGAGAAAGGACTGGATGAACCTAGGCAAAATTTCACGAGCAAGACTCGATTTTGCTGACGAAGCACACCACACCAGCTTGTTGCACATCGACAAAGATGGACAAGTGCCTTGCCACACCCACAAAGGCTTCGAGATCACGCTTCTTCTAGAGGGCAGTTTCGAAGACGAAATGGGCGTTTACAACAAAGGTGACTTCATCTGGTTGGATGGCAATCACACTCATCAACCGGCAACAAAAGAAGGTTGTGTCTGTTTAACCGTTTCAAGTGATGCGCTTTACTTCACAAAAGGTGTGAGCCAGCTATTCAATCCACTTGGAAAATATATCTATTAACCCAGTTGCAAGCTATAAATATACAGGATGGCATGTAGCTATCTTGTATATCGTCAATACATCTGAATAAAAACAACTACGGTGTCAAAGTAAAAATACACCCAGCTCTGTAAGTACGATTAGCAATGTTGAACTATAAGAAAAAGCTCAGAGCAAGAGCAAAGGAGTTGGCCAATGGAAAAGAAAATCAAAATCGGTATCAGTGCATGTGTTGCTGGACACAAAGTACGTTTCGACACAGGTCATAAACGCTCTCGTTTTTGTACAGACGACCTAGCAGACTACGTGGAATTGGAACCTGTTTGCCCAGAGATGGCTGTTGGCCTTCCAACCCCTCGTCCAACCATTCGTCAGACAAGAATGCTAGATGACATCATCCATGTTTCTCGCCCTGATGGCTCAGGTGATGTGACCAACGAACTGATCGAGTTCGGTCAAAACTACTCAAAGAAAAACCAACACATTGCTGGCTTTATTGTGTGTCAAAAAAGCCCAACCTGCGGTATGGAGCGCGTGAAGGTGTACCACCACCATGGTCGCGGCTCTGAATCGACTGGCGTAGGCATGTTCACCCAACAAATTATGGATGGTAACCCGTTACTCCCCGTTGAAGAAAACGGTCGCCTTAACGATCCCATTTTGCGTGAAAACTTCATGACTCGAGTATTCACATACCAAAAATGGCTCGATCTTGTGGATGAAGGTGTGACCAAACACAAACTGATTCAGTTCCACAGCGCCCACAAGTACCTCGTCATGTGTCACCACGTTGAGGGTTACAAAAGCTTAGGCAAACTGCTAGCGGGTAATGACTTAGAAATCGACGAATTGGCGGCTCAATACATCGAGGGCTTGATGACAGCATTGTCACATCACGCGAATCGAGGCAGTCACGCCAATACGCTGCATCATTTGCAGGGTTACTTTAAGAAACAACTGAGTAGCGCCCACAAACAAGAGTTGACCAACCAAATTGCAGCTTTTCGAGAAGGTGTTATCCCACTGTTAGTGCCGCTGACACTGATCAATCACTACCTGATGGAATACCCGAACGAATACCTAGAATCACAGGTTTACCTAAACCCGCACCCTCAAGAACTTAAACTGAGATACGGATATTGAGCGACATACTATGGATACGACGAGACCTGCGGATTCTCGATAACCCAGCGCTCGTCTCGGCAGTTGAAAACGGCGTAACAATCGCCGTTTTCATTTCAACTCCTCAAACGTGGCAGCAGCACCACCTTGCGCCAATCAAAGCTGATTTTATCTATCGTCATCTAAAACAACTCGATTCCCAGCTCGCTGAATTCGGGATAACGTTGCTTCACCTAAAAGCGACCGATTTTGACGACCAATCCAATCAACTCATCGAACTATGCCAGCAGCTTGATGCCAAGTGCGTCTACGCTAACTCTGAACCAGAGGTCGATGAACAAGCTCGCGATAAAAAGCTGATTTCAAGCGGCCTAAACCTCAAGATCAGCGATTGTGACGTTATGCTGCCACTCGGTAGCGTTCTCAACAAACAAGGCGAAATGTTCAAAGTCTTTACGCCCTTTAAGAACGCTTGGTTAAAAGAAGTTCAGGTGAAAGGCATCATCTGCAGTCCAGCTCCTGTCGAGTCAGCTGAACGTTCACAAACACAGCTTCCTGACGACTTACAAGCCTTAACCCTCTCCGCTGACTATGATTTCGATTTTCCGCGTGTTGATTCGAGTCGCTGGCCATTAAGCCAAGATGTATTGGGCAATGTGATCCCCAATTTCTTAGGCAATAAAGTCAACGACTATGCGCGCCTGAGAGATATTCCCTCAGTTAAAGGAACATCGGGGCTATCACCTTATTTAGCAATTGGCGCAGTGAGCCCACGTTGGTTAGCGATTCAATTGATTCAGCAACAACCCGATCTGTTATTTGATACGCAATTACCGGCCTTTTGTTGGCTCAACGAATTGATTTGGCGAGATTTTTATAAGCATTTGATGTTTCACCATCCTAAACTGGTTAAAGGCGCTAACTTTCAGCAAAAATACAATGGTTTAGATTGGTATCACGATCATCCTAGCTTCAAAGCTTGGTGCGAAGGAAAAACAGGATATCCATTGGTTGATGCAGCAATGCGTCAACTGGTTGAAACGGGCTGGATGCACAACAGGCTAAGAATGGTGGTGGCAAGCTTCCTAACCAAGCACCTGCTTATTGACTGGCGTTGGGGCGAACGTTTCTTTATGTCACACCTTATCGACGGTGACTTTAGTGCCAACAATGGTGGCTGGCAGTGGGCTTCAAGTACGGGCTGTGATGCTCAACCTTACTTCCGAATTTTCAATCCAATCACTCAGAGTGAAAAGTTTGATCCAAAAGGAATTTTTATTCGTAAGTACATACCAGAGCTGCAAAATATCCCAGATAAGCATGTACATTTCCCACATGACTTTATCGCTAAAAACGGAATAGACAGCGAATACTGGCAACCCATCGTTGAGCATAAAGAAGCACGATTGAGAGCCTTAGCCTTCTTCAAATAATTAGAGTGAATATTATGGATAACTCTCTATGGCTTGATAACTTTCTCAACATGTATCGAGAACTCGGAACCGACAATTTCGACGTGCTTAAGACGGTTTATCACCCTGATATTGAATTCCAAGATCCGCTGCATCATGTCAGCGGTATTTCGGCGCTTACGCACTACTTCGAGAACCTCTACACCCAAGTAACCAGCTGTTACTTTCATATCGAACACACTTTCGAAGCGAACGACGAAGCTTCCGTTTACTGGACGATGCAGTTTGCTCACAAGCAATTAAATGGGCAAAAGCCAATCGAAGTACAAGGGCACAGCCACCTTAAGATGTTCGACGGTCAAGTGGTCTACCACAGAGACTACCTCGACGTCGGTTCTATGTTGTACGAACACATTCCAGTACTGGGCTGCGCGATCAAATCCATCAAAAAGAGGGCGAGCCGATAATGCGTATTATGATCACAGGCGCGACCTCTGGTATCGGCCAATCCCTAGCTAAAGATTACGCTCAGCAAGGGCATCAGGTGATTGCTTGTGGCCGCAACTCAGACAAGCTGCAAGCCTTAGTTGACTCGCACGAGACAGACGTCGCGCATTCATCAATTTCACCGCTCTGTTTCGACTTGACTGATTACCACAACTTCCCAGAACTCGACCAAGACAAGCCGCTCGATCTGCTGATTTTAAATGCGGGTGATTGTGAGTACATCGACGACCCAGTGAATTTTGATGCCGAGCTTTTTGAGCGCGTCATCAACATAAACCTAATTTCAATTGGCTACGCCCTTAAAGCTTGGTTAAAAAACATCAAGCCCGGCGGCCGTTTGGTTTTAGTCAGCTCCAGCGCCAGCTTTTTACCTTTGCCAAGAGCCGAGGCTTATGGCGCTTCAAAGGCAGCCCTCACCTACTTAGGCAGAACACTTTCGGTTGATCTGGCAACGCACAACATTCATGTCTCAATTGTGCACCCTGGCTTTGTTGAAACGCCATTAACCGAGCGAAATACGTTCTCTATGCCTATGATTATTAGTAGTGAGGCCGCAACTCAGCGAATCGTAAATGGTATCGCTCAAGGAAAGAGTGAAATCGATTTCCCAAGACGATTCATCATGTTGATGAAGCTACTAAGAATGCTCCCAACTCCAGTTTGGCAAAAACTCGCTTCAAGGATGGTATAACAATGAAGAAAATCGCCATTATTGGTTCAGGTATCTCTGGACTCACTTGCGCGCATATATTAGATAAGCACCACGACGTAACAGTATTCGAAAAGAATGATTACGTTGGGGGGCACACCGCGACCGTTGATATTGAACATCAAGGCTCGGCGTTTTCGATAGATACAGGTTTCATCGTATTCAACGATCGAACCTACCCGAATTTCAATCAGCTTCTAGAACAACTCGATGTCGAAAGGCAACCGACTGAGATGAGCTTCAGCGTCCACAACACGACGACCAAGTTTGAATACAACGGCCACAGCATTAATTCGTTATTCGCGCAGAGGAGCAACATCTTCAAACCTCAGTTCTGGTCTTTAGTGTCTGACATTCTCAAGTTCAACAAGCTGTGTAAGGCTCAGTTTGAAAGCAATGAATTCACACCAGACGTTACCCTTGGCAGTTTCCTACGAGATAATCAATTTTCCGACTTTTTCAGCCAGCACTACATCTTACCGATGGGCGCGGCGATTTGGTCGACAAGCTTGGAAGAGATGGAAGAGTTTGAGCTCAAGTTCTTCATTCAGTTTTTCTACAACCATGGATTGCTCGATATCGCGAACCGTCCTCAGTGGTATGTGATACCAAAGGGATCGCGTTCTTATGTTGAAATCATCCTTTCACGCCTAAGTAAGACTGTTGCACTGAATACATCGATTAAACAAGTGACTCGCCAAGAAACAGGCGTCACGATTGAATTTGAAGATGGCAGCGCACAAGGTTTCGACGAAGTAATCTTTGCTTGCCACTCAGACCAAGCCTTACGCTTGCTTGGTGATGCAACAGAACAAGAGCAACAGGTACTGGGCGAGATCCCATACAGCCGCAATGAAGTGGTTCTGCACACCGATACTCGCTTGTTACCAGACAGAAAACTGGCTTGGGCAAGCTGGAACTACATGTTGGATGGCGACAGTAAACGACCTGCCTGTGTCACGTACAACATGAACATTCTGCAAGGCATCGAAAGCCAAGACACCTTCTGTGTCACCTTGAATCAAAGCGAAGCCATCGACCCAGAAAAAATCATTCGCAGCTTTGTTTATCATCACCCGGTACTTAATTCGAACACGGTCGAAGCTCAACACAAGCGTGAGCAAATCTGTGGCAAAAACCAGACGCACTTTGCCGGTGCTTACTGGTATAACGGCTTCCATGAAGACGGTGTCCACAGTGCACTCGATGTGACCAAACGCTTCGGTTTAGATTTGAGTACGAGTTCACCCCTATGAACAGTCAAACCCTGACACCCGAGATGGGGATCGCATCCGAAAAGAGTGAAGAGCTCAGCGGTATCTATTGGGGTAACGTCAGACATCGCCGCTTTGGCGACATCACTCATGAGTTCAGCTATCAGCTGTATATGATGGGGTTAGATCTTGATGAGCTGCCCCAAACCACAGCGCGCAGTGCGCTGTTCGGAACTCGTTGGTACAACCCGATTCGCTTTGTCGAATCGGATTATCTCGCTGAAAAAAAAGAAAATGTCACCACGGATGAACCAAAATCACTTAAGCAACGTATAGCTTCCAAAGTGCAACAACTTGGTGGGGTTTGGTCTGATTCAAACCGTGTGACGATGCTGGCTCAGTGCCGCTGTTTAGGCATCTACTTCAGCCCAATCAACTGTTTCTTCTGTTATGACGAGACTGGAGATTGTAAGTACATGTTGGCTGAGGTGAGTAACACGCCTTGGCGAGAAAGACACTACTATCTCATCGACATGCACCAAGAATTGAAGGTAAAAAAAGAGTTTCACGTTTCGCCGTTCATGGATTTGAACATGACTTATTTTTGGAAGATTAAGCCACCAGCGAAACGCACGTTAGTTCACATCGAAAGCCGCCGAGACGACAAGCTTTTCGATGCGACACTAGCCCTGACGAAGCAGTCAGTAACCAAGACAAACATTAGACGAACGGTATTCAAGATTCCGGCGATGACGATCAAAGTCGTGATGGGAATTTATTATCAGGCTCTCAAATTATTCCTGAAAAAAGTACCGTTTGTGGCGCATCCAGACTCAACATCTTAAGCGCTTAAAACAGAAATCATTTCTAGCTTGGGTTCGCTCCAATCAAGGAGCTGAACTCAGCTTAGTTGGCACAAAATATTAGAATGAGTTATCAGCGAGGTTTACATGGAACAGCTTGCCAAACAAAACAACAATATTGAACAACAAGCTAAAGCCGTTGCTGTTTCAAGCAACTGTAAATATCGAGCTTTAATCTTCAAGGTGTTAGAAAGCCTGCAATTCGCGACGCTCGAGATCATTGAGCGCGACCAGCATTCGGTGTTCGGTGATCGAGAAGCAGACTTGAAAGGTCGAATCGTGATTCATGATGCGACCTTTTTTAGAGATGTGGTCATCAATGGCAGCATTGGGGCATCTGAAGCCTATATCGATGGTAAATGGACCAGCCCAAACCTCACGCGTGTGATTCAAATCATGGCTCGTAACCAAGCCCAATTGGATGAGCTTGATGACAAGACACAATGGATTTCTCGCATCAAAAACCTATTGCTGCGCCGTAAGAATGCCAACACCGAGCAAGGCTCTAAGCGAAATATTCTCGCCCACTACGATATTGGCAACGAGCTGTATGAGCGCTTCTTAGATAGCTCGATGCAGTACTCTTCCGCAATCTACAGCGAAGACGCAGAAACCTTGTCGAAGGCTCAACAAAACAAAATGAAAACCATCTGTGAGCGACTAGAACTGTCTGAGAAAGATAGCGTGGTCGAGATAGGCACAGGGTGGGGCGGCTTAGCCATCTTCATGGCGCAACACTACGGTTGCCACGTCACCACTACCACGATCTCAGATGCCCAACATGCACTTGCTGAACAGAGAGTAAAAGCGCTTGGTTTAACCGACAAAATCACCCTGCTCAAAGAGGATTATCGCAATCTCACTGGTGAGTATGACAAGTTGGTTTCGATCGAGATGATAGAGGCGGTCGGACATGAGTATCTACAAACCTTCTTTGAAAAATGTTCCTCGCTACTTAAGCCCTCAGGCAAGATGCTGATTCAAGCAATTACTATTGCTGACAGCCGTTACGACAAATACCGCAAAGGTGTCGACTTTATTCAGAAGTACATCTTCCCCGGCGGTTGCCTACCTTCTGTTTCAGTGATGACCCAACACCTTGCGACCAGCACCGACCTTGTGGTTCAAGAAATTGATGACATTGGCCTGCACTACGCTCGAACGCTGAATGATTGGAACATCGCCTTTGAAAATAGTTGGGAAGAGCTAGAGTCTCTCGGCTATTCAGAAGAGTTTAAACGCTTATGGACCTTCTACTTCTGCTACTGTGAAGGCGCATTCAAAGAGCGCGTGATCAGCACTCACCATGTAGTCGCAAGAAAACCTCGTTACTTTGGAGAAAAAGATGAAGCGGTTTTGGATTATTAATCTCGTACTGTTTCAAGCGACCTGGGTTTGCAGTGCTTTCTTTACCGCGCAAGCCCCGTTCGTCACACCACTGATTGTAGTGGTTCACTTCCTTCTATCACCGACTCGCAGTAGCGATTTGAAGATACTCATTTTATTACCATTGGGGCTATTGCTTGATAGCCTCTTACTCCACTTCGGCGTGTTTGCCGTCGACTTTGAAATTGCGAATCAATCGTGGTTCCCGGTGTGGCTTGTCTGCCTGTGGATCATGTTCTTAATCAGTTTTAACCACAGCCTAAATTGGCTTTTAAAATGCTCGAAAGTGATCTTGTTTGTCATAGGGTTCGTAGCAGGTACTAGTAGTTATTGGGGAGGCATCAAAGCAGGTGCTCTTCTTACTACTTGGCCAGATGCATCGGTAGTTGCTGCCCTTGCAATAAGTTGGGGGATTTTGTTGCCCTTACTGGTGGCCGCCTACTCCAACTTAATACAACCTAAAATGGCAATAACGAGGTGACTTATGGCTTATCCACGCAACCCGACACAAACGTTCAAACCTGAGCGAGGTATTGTTCGCGCTCATCAGCAAGCAAAAAACACACTTCTAAGCTTTATTACTCTCCCGTTAATCTTTGCTGCGCTGTTATTTGCCGGACACGCTAGAGCCTCTGCTGTCGATGATCTGAACAAACGTGGTGAGGGTGAAATGAGTTACCTGTTTTGGACTCTCTACTCGGCAGAATTCTACGCGACTCCAACCAACTCCGAACGAGCTTTGAAGCTTGAGTATTACCGCTCTATCGATAGCAAAGACCTCGTAGACGCTACCGAAGATCAGTGGAACAAGCTTGGCTACTCTGACAGCAACATTCAACGTTGGTTGAAACCCTTGTACGCGATGTGGCCGAACGTGGAAGAAGGAAGCACACTCACGATTCGTGTCGCTGAAGATAACGTAAGTCGTTTTTATTTCGATGAACAACCGATCGGCACCATCCAAGACAAGCAATTTGGTGAAGCCTTTCTAGCGATTTGGTTGTCTGAAAACACCTCTGAACCCGGTCTTCGTAAACAACTTTTAGGTTTGAACAAATGAATCCAAAAACAACAATAATAAAATTTGCTCTGGCATTCTTTTCACTCACTTGGCTAGTGGGCTGTGGCTCTGCAAGTTTAGAAGACCATGTCGACACTACGCCAGAGCTCAAGCTTGAAACCTTTTTTAATGGCGAGCTAATGGCCTACGGCATGGTGCTAGACCGCTCTGGTAACTTACTGCGCCGCTTTGATGCCAAACTGATCGCGACTTGGGACGGTGACAACGGAGAAATAAAAGAGTGGTTCTCTTTTGCTGATGGCGAGCGCTCAACTCGCGTTTGGAATCTAATCAAAACGGGCGAAAACACCTATTCTGGGACTGCCAACGATGTCGTTGGAACCGCTTATGGTGAAACCCAAGGTTCTGCGCTGTATTGGAAATATGACTTAGAGATTGAAGTAGACGGCAGCACCTATGAAGTGGTGCTCGATGATTGGATGTTCTTAATGGACGATAAACGCTTGTTCAACAAGACTGAGATGTCTAAGTTTGGCTTTAAAGTCGGAGAGGTCATCTTATACATCGAGAAGATTTGATGTAACTGCCGTTTCTGATTCTTAGTTTTAAAACGATGACTACATCTACAGTACGTAACAAAACAGCCCACAACGAAAATTGTGGGCTGTTTTGTTTGATCCCTCGAATAGCATACCTGCATGCTCAAGCCATTGTGCTAAGATGCGCCACCAGCATACAAATGGACTAGACTGACACTAAGCAGTCCCCATTTGTTTCGCTAAGCGTAGATTCCCTACCATGAATAATTGAAAAGGCTTTAAAGCATGAGCAAGTTGACCTCAGCGGAGCGTAAAGCTCGCGACAATGAACGTTTCTCACAACGCGTAAACGACCGCAGAGAAAAAGGTGAAGACGTAGTTGCTTACGCACTGACCAACAAAAAAGCTGTAAAATTCCTGACTAAGTCAGAGAAAAAACGTTTCAACGAAACGAGAGCGACTCTGCAAGAAGAGAAGCGAGTGAAAGAACAAGAAGAGCTTAACCGAATCGAAGACGCGTTCACGATCAAACAGTTCGACGACGAATAATCACTTATGATTACTCAAAAGCGCTGGCTCTATGCCGGCGCTTTTACTTGTTAGTTCGTTGTTTTTTAACGCTGTTATTTCTTGCTAAACCCGTCGATTCTTAACGGCTTTCCCCCACTTTCTTAGCTCAGCCTTACCGCTCGACCGATCACCCAAGCTATTAACCTATCAACCAGGCTATCGATCAACTTTAGCCATAGATCTCAGAAAATCTTAGCCTAGCCCCTTACTATCTCGAATCAACTCTACAAACTTAAGACAGTATGATTTTAATTACCGGATCAAGCAGCGGTTTAGGCGCAGCGCTCGCGATACAATACGCTAACACTGCAACAGACGCTCAGCGTGTAGCCATTACAGGTCGCAACGCACAACGTTTAGCAGAAGTAGCGCAAGGCCTACCTACGAATACCATTAGCCAAGCGTGTGATCTCTGTGACCCGCACTCAGTGAGTGAGTTATTGGATGCGTTACCTGAAATGCCTAAACTGGTGATCCACAGTGCTGGCAGTGGCTACTTCGGTAAAATAGAACAGCAAGATCCAACCACCATCAGCGACATGCTGAAGAACAATATCGAGTCTTCGATCTTTTTGATTCGCGAGCTTGTGCAGCGCTACAAAGATCAATCGGTCACCATTGCAGTGGTGATGTCGACGGCGGCCCAAGGTGCTAAAGCGGAAGAGTCCACCTACTGCGCGGCAAAATGGGCCGTGAAAGGCTTTATCGAATCGGTGAGGTTGGAGCTAAAAGGTCACCCGATGAAAATCGTGGCGGTTTACCCTGGAGGAATGGCGACCGAGTTTTGGAATACAAGCGGTAAAGACATGGATACCTCGAGCTTTATGACCGCGCAAGAAGCCGCTCAGATGCTACAACAGGCGTTGACCAGCACAGAGCATGGCTTCGTATCAGACATCACGATAAACCGCGGCTAGTGCTTAGATAGAGCTACAAGGAAATAGAGCCGCGAGACAATTATTTGTGAGGGTGAGCATGAAAGTGTGCGACAATGCTCGGCGTAAATTCATATTCAAGGTTTATTATGAAACTTCTAGTTCGTAACCTATCGCGCTCTACATCTGAGCAAGACATCCGTGTGCTATTTTCTGAGTTTGGCTCAGTAAAAGAGTGCAGCCTAGTTTTAGACCAAGAAACTGGCGACTCAAAAGGCTTTGCTTTTGTTGAAATGCCAGAGCAAGAAGAAGCTAAAGCGGCACTAAACAAGCTGAACTTGTCAAAGCTTGGCAAAAACACGATTCGTGTAAAAGTAGCGAACTCTTAATCGAGTCAATGCTTCATAAGCCGCATGGCTTAGCTTAACAGCAGCACAGATGATAAAGCCCGTAACGATATGACGTTTTCCAGCGCAATATCGTTACGGGCTTTTTGCTGCTCGCAATTCTCTTTTCACACAATTTGAATACGCCTACAGACCTTCATGTTCATCAATAGCACGTCTTGCTTCGGCCATTGAACATCCAGATTCCATCACCAGCTGAGCCACAGTCATTGAAGGTGTAGCGGCCAACAGAGATGCCAAACACACCACGGGTTTAGGCAGCACTTTGTCGATTGCAATTGCTATCCAACCGTCTTTTTCATGGGTTAACATCGTTTTAAATTCAACGAGTTGATACTCTTGAGCGACCAACAGCCAATTACGCGAACGACGAACTCGTTTCAACTGACATCCACATTCCGCAGCATTCACCATCACTTGGCTTTTATCACTCACACGATGTACAAAACTATTCAATGGGACGCTAAACATAACTCTCTGCTAATCAATCTATTCCTACCATTCAAGAGCTCTCTACCTATCTCTCAAAACTTTCTAACTGTCACTCAATTAAAACCGTACGTAGGATTACACATACACAAAAAAACCGCCAGTGATGCACTAAGCAACCTCGCGGTTTTTGGATGTTAACGTGTGTGGTTTACGCTTTAGTTTCTACCACAATGTCCGTTTTTACCGAGTTCGCGATAAAGCAGTTTTTGTGCGCCAAGTGGTGCAGTTTGTCGAGCTGCTTGGCGGTGGGCTTTTTGGTACCTAAAAACACAATTTTAGGGCGCAGAGTCACCTTAGTGACCGATGAGCGGCCAGATTCATCTTCTTCCAGCACACCAATCGCATCATCGACATAGGAGTCGATCACGTACTTCTGCTTTGCGGCAATGCCCAAAAACGTCAGCATATGGCAGCTAGAAAGTGCCGCGATAAACGCTTCTTCTGGATCAACATTCGCTTCCACCGAAAACGGCAGTGGCACAACATGTGGAGAGGACGAAGCAGGCACAGTGACACCACCATCGAACTCCCACGTATGACCTCGACTGTATTGATTGTCGCTAAAGACTTCATCTTCTGCTTTTTTCCAGCGAATGATCGCTCCGTATTCAGACATAATTCCTTCCTTTTTTATGCTCAATAAATTAACGATCAGCTGGATGATTGACACCATCGTTGGTCACCACATCACCAATATCAAAAGGGTTCACCCCTTCCAAACAACCAATATTGAACCCGTATTCATTTGGGCTAGAGCGACGTTGATGGTGGGTATAGATACCGCAGTTTGAGCAAAAGTAGTGCTTCGCGGTGTTGGTATTGAATTGATATAACTTGAGATGCTCGGCACCTTTGAGGATCTTGATACCATCCAACGCAACAGAACCAACAATCGCGCCTTTTCGACGACAGATAGAGCAATCGCAGCGACGTGGTTTTTCTATCCCGTTAGGTAAGCTGAACTCTAGTTCAACCGCACCGCAATGGCAGGTTGCCTTGTGAAAAGGTTGGATAACCGTATCTCCGACGACTTTCATTTTTCTCTCCAATCACATCCTTATGTTGGTCGTATCATAACCAGTTCAATGTTCTCTGTCCGTACCCGGGTGTTGAGTTCGAGAGATCTGTCATGCGCTGCTTCTCGGCTAATCTAACTAGACTTTTCAACCAAATCGCCAAACCGCTCAAACAAGAAATCAAGAAACAACCGGATACGCTTGGGCTGATATTTCTTGCTGATGTACACCACATTCAAATCGGCACTCGACACCGACATCGCGGTGTTGAAGTTCTTCATGTAGCCATTAAGCAGCGTCACAAGGCGCTGGTTATTGATGTCGCCTTGCACATCCAGTACCGATTTAAGAGCAATGCCCTCGCCTTTTAATGCCCAGTAGCGAATCACTTCGCCATCGTCTGAAAATCGCTTTGGAACAACAGTAATCGACTTCTTCATATCATGATCTTGGAAGTGCCATGTCTTGAGCTCTTCATTGCTGCGCAGCATAGCTAAACAATCGTGATCAACCAAATCTTGTGGTGTTAACGGTGTTCCATGCTTGGCAAGATATTCAGGAGAAGCACACAGCACACGTCGGCTTGGTGACAAGCGTCTGGATATCAAACTGCTGTCGACCAATTCACCATAACGGACCACGATATCCATGCCAGATTCAGCAATGTTCGAGAGGTTATCGTTCAAGTAGAGGTAAGGGATCACGTCGGGATATTGCTGACAGAACTCAGAGAGAATCGGAAGAATGTACTGCTTTCCGATGTCTTTCGGCGCGGCGATTTTGAGTGGACCTTTGACCTCTTTGACGCCATTTTGGATCAGGTTTTCGGCCTCACTGACATTATCCAATATCTCCAGACACGCCTTGTGATACAGCTCGCCAGAGTCGGTTAAAGACACATGGCGCGTACTTCGATTCAACAACTTCACACCATATCGCTCTTCCAGCGCTTGAAGCCTTGCTGTCATGGTCGCAGGTGATAAACCCAGTTCGCGCCCAGCCGCAGCTAACCCATGATGCTTAACAATGCTCACGAACATCGCCATATCTGAAAACTTATCCATACGATTCTCGCTTCCGTCTCTTCGTCTTACTTCTCGATCTTAATGCTCGATCTGAATACTCAGCGACACTATTCAGATTAACCGAATAATGAATTTATATTTTAACCAATTATCAAATTTAGTCGAATAAATATAATGACAAACATCAACAGAACAACGCAGGAATTCAGAGCATGACTAACGAATCGACTAAACAAGAGAAACACACTTTCGTCATCATTGGTGGCACATCAGGTATCGGCAAGGCACTCGCGATGAAATTGAGAAACGAAAACAACACAGTGCACATCGCTAGCCGACATACAGGACTTGATATCAGCAATGAAAAATCAATTTGTGAATACTTTGAATCGATTGGCGTGTTTGACCACTTAATCGTAACGGCTGGCTCATCCGCTCCCGCAGGAAAAGTAACAGACGTAGCAACCGCAGACGCCAAGACAGCTTTTGACACTAAGTTTTGGGGCAGCTTAAACGTAGCCAAACATGCCGCTCGTTACATGACACCAAACGGGTCTATCACGTTCACAACTGGCATGTTGTCACGCAAAGTTGTTGCTGGTACTTACGTAAAAACCGCCATCAACGCCGCACTAGAAAGCGTGACTAAAATACTGGCGAAAGAGCTATCACCCATTCGAGTCAATGCCGTTAGCCCGGGTTTAACCATGACGGAAGCCTACAAAAACATGGACGATTCCGCTCGTACAAGCATGTACGACAACGCCAAAAATAACCTACCCGCAGGCAAGGTTGGCGAGCCTTCAGAGGTGGCTATGGGTTACCTATTCGCGATTAACAACCCATACGTAACAGGGTCAATCATCGACATCGACGGCGGCGCTCTACTCGGCTAACACCCCGCAAAGACATAAAGAACAATCGTGAGGGTGTTTATCTCAACGTCCTAACAAATAAGAATTTACATAGGTAACTCATCATGAAATCAGAAGCCATGACACAAGAAAAGATGCCATTCCAAGTTTGGATACTGACACTCGCAGCTTTTGCCATCGGCACCGCTGAGTTTGTTATCGCAGGCATCCTTCCACAAATTGCCACATCCCTTTCGATCACCGAAGGTCAAGCCGGCTACCTAATCAGTGCTTACGCATTGGCTATCGTTATTGGTGGCCCGATCTTAACCATCTACCTCGCACGTTTTAACAAGAAGATGGTACTGATTGGCTTAATGGCTTTGTTCATCATCGGCAATATCTTGTCAGCCTTAGCTCCTAGCTACCCACTTCTACTTGCAAGCCGCGTTATCGCAGGTTTAGTGCAAGGTCCTTTCTATGGCATAGGTGCAGTTGTCGCGACCAATTTAGTGTCTGAGAAAATGGCAGGTCGTGCTGTTGGTCAGATGTTCGCTGGCTTAACGCTCGCTAACGTTCTTGGGGTTCCCGCAGGAACTTGGGTCAGCTTGCAATTCGGTTGGCACACCACTTTCTTTACCGTGGCAGCACTTGGCACCATCGCCATGATTTCAATCTTAACGTCAATAAAATCTTCAGGTCACAGCGAAGCGAAAGACATCAAAACTCAGCTGTTGGCATTCAAAAATCCAATGCTTCTCATCAGCTTGGCGATCACCGCTTTTGCTTGGTCTGGCTTCATGACGCTTTACGGCTACCTTGCGCCTATCGCCATGCACATCACGGGTTACGGTCAAGAGTCTGTTACTTGGATCTTAGTGATTGTGGGTGTCGGCTTAATTATCGGTAACACCTTGGGCGGTCGCTCTTCAGATAAAAATCTAGGCAAAGCTTCAATGTATTGGGCAGTCGCGATGATCGCTTCACTGATTGTGGTAGGCCTAGTGGTAGACAACAAAATCCTATTCGTTGCAGCTGCATTTGTCTTTGGTATTGCATCATTTGCGAACGTTCCCGCTATGCAACTTCGAGTGATGAACCACGGTGGCGAAGGCCAAGAGTTAGCAGCAACCGCCAATATCTCAGCGTTTAACCTAGCGAATGCCTTCGGTGGCTTCCTAGGCGGCATGGTACTCGACAGCCAGCTAGGCGCAGGAATGATTCCATTCGCAGCCGTTGTTGTCCCAGTGATTGGTTTGTTGCTTATTGCGAAAGCCAACCGAGCTGAAAAGCCACAAAACGACTCTATCTTCAGCCCTGCGGAATCGAAATAGTGACCACCGCACGCTAAATCAATCAATACATTACCGACACAAGGTAAATACCATGAGCAAATTATTCGAAACAGCAGAACTCAAAGATCTAGAACTACAAAACCGTGTGGTTATGGCGCCCATGACTCGCGCTCGCACAAGCCAACCTGGAAACGTGCCAAATGAAATGATGGCGACTTACTACCAACAACGTGCCAGTGCAGGGCTCATCATCACTGAAGCGACACAAATCTCAGATGACTCTCAAGGGTACTCATTCACACCCGGCGTTTACACAAGCGAACAAGTGAAAGGCTGGCAAGGTGTCACCTCTGCCGCTAAAGAACAAGGCGCAGCGATATTCTGCCAACTATGGCATGTGGGGCGCGTGTCTCATCCAACCTTTCAAAAAGGCGAGTTGCCGATTGCACCTTCAGCACTGGCTCCGGTAGAAACTCAGGTTTGGATCTCTGATGAGAATGGAAACGGCAACATGGTGGATTGCATTCAACCAAGAGAAATGACCCAAGCCGATATAGATCGTGTGGTTCAAGATTTTACTGAATCAGCAAAAAAAGCGGTCGAGGCAGGGTTCAATGGCGTGGAAATCCACGGTGGTAATGGCTACCTTATCGATCAATTCTTAAGAACTAATTCGAACAAGCGCACCGACAACTACGGTGGTAGCCGCGAGAACCGACTTCGCTTTCTAATCGAAGTGGTGGATGCAGTCATTGAAGCAATTGGTGCTGATAAGGTGGGCGTTCGTTTAGCCCCGTTCATCACCTTCAAAGACATGAACTGCCCAGACATCGTGCCAACGATTCTAGAGGCATCAAAGGCACTGCAAGCTCGTGACATCGCTTATTTGCACCTTTCAGAAGCCGATTGGGATGACGCACCGGTTATCCCTGAAAGCTTCCGAATTGAGCTAAGAGAGTTGTTCTCTAACACCATCATCGTCGCTGGCAGTTACACACCAAAACGCGCCGAAGAAGTGTTAAGCAAAGGCTACGCCGACCTTGTCGCATTTGGTCGCCCATTCGTTGCGAATCCAGATCTCGTTTCACGCCTACAAAACGGCAGTGAACTATCCGATCTTGATGGCGCCACTCTGTTCGGCGGCAACGAAAAAGGCTACATCGATTATCCAGTGTTGTAGTGAATCTTAAATTGATAGAACTGCCTTAGATTTTCCTTCAGGCAAAAGAAAGGCTCGCATGACTAGTGCGAGCCTAATGCAGTTTAGGGGGTAAACCACAATCTGATATTAATCTGGGACTAATTATTTAACTTATGAGCCATTATGCACTTGTGCGCATTGATATTCTATTTTTAAATGATTCACTGCAATTAATCAATCGATAAAAGTTAGCGTTTGGTCAATTTAAACCACATAGATAACAGTGGTTTAGTTAGTGATGTCTAGAAAACCATCATAAAACCCATAAAAATCAGATCTATAAGCTTCTCATTTGCCAGTAGCCTTCACCATTAGTGGCGAGTTGGCTGTGTAAATAATCGAGCGTATCTGCGACCGTTCCCGCAATGCCTTGTGGTGGATTGAACAACAGCAAACCACTGCCGATCAGGCGATCATCACCCTTGGGCTCTCTAAGGCGAAGTTCCGACTTGATCGGACTTGGTAGCAAGCCATCTTTTACCGCTGTCACGCAGTGGTTCAAAATCAGTGAGCTCTTATCATCCGTGTAAAGCGGGTACCAAATTAATGCTGATACCTTCTCAGACTGCTGATACGCCTTAACCAAGGCATCAATCACCGCGAGATATTCAGAATCGGTTTCATAGGGTGGGTCGATAACAATCAGATGGTGGTTGTCATGTTTAGCAACGTCATCAGGTAACGCTTTGAGCCCGTCGCCTGCGGTGATAGTTAGCTTACTTGAGACATCAAGATCGCGTTGCAGCTTCTCAATGTTGGTTTGTAATAAGTCGGCTTCATCTTGCTGAATGTCTGAAAAATAGAAGCTATCTTGGCTGCGGCCTTGTTGGTAGGTGATGGCTGCAGAACCCGGATAGAGAGAGATAAGTTGGTTCGGATTGTAGTATTCCAGCACCGACATAAAAGAAGCGAATGCCGGAGGAAGATAAGCCTTGTTTCGCCACAAGTACCCAACCCCTTCAGCAAACTCACCAGCATGATTACTTGGTGCAGTGTTGAGGTCATAACACCCTGTACCAGAGTGGGTGTCGATAACATTGAGGCGTGAATGTTGCTGCATTAATGACTGAACAAGTGCACTCAATACTGGATGCTTTAGCGCATCACCATGGTCGCCTACATGACATTGATGTCGATATTCCATTCCCTTGCCTCATTTCTACGAACGTCATCTAAACATACTTCATATCATGAGGGCTTGCCTGCTCAATCCATCGTTTTTTGAAATAGGCTCTCTTTTCTGTAACTGTTTGACTCTTATAAAAAATAAAGCCCCTCGTTTTGTTATAAACGAAGGGCTTATTGACGTTACTGACTAAGTCGTACTGTTAACCAATAGATAACCTAACGGTACTCGCCCTCAACTTCTACTGGCGCTTTCACTTGGTAGTGACAAGGCTGTAGACCAAGTAGCTTAGGCAGTGTGATACCGACAGACACTGAAGACCACGTACCGCTGACAATACCGACAACCAATGCAATTGCGAAACCTTGCAGTGCCGCGCCACCAAGCAGCCAAAGCGCTGATACGGTGATTAGCGTTGTACCTGAAGTCACCATGGTGCGTGAGAAGGTCGCTTTAACCGATTCGTTAAGCAGGTTATCAGTATCACCGTTTGGATTGCCGCGCAGCATTTCACGAACACGGTCGGCAATGATGATCGAGTCATTCAATGAGTAACCCAAAATCGCTAACACCGCCGCCAATACGGTCAGGTTGAACTCAAACTGAGTAAAAGCGAACAGACCCAAGATGAGCGTCACGTCATAGATGATCGCGGCAAGCGCGCCGAGAGCCAAACGCCATTCAAAACGAACACTCAGGTACAGCATGATCATTAGGAAACACACCAATACCGCCAAGCCACCTTGGTCAACCATGTCTTGACCCACTTGAGGGCCAACCACGCTGCTGTTGAGCACTTTGACTTGGTCGCTTACAGAAGACAAAGCATCCACTAAGTTTGGCTGTGGAGCGTCTGTCAGTTGGCTATAACGGATTGTCCAGCGATCCTGTTCTGCCATACCAACCACTTGCACATCTTGTTGGAAGGCCGTATCAAGTTTTGTTTTTAACGCATCTTTGGTGACTTGATCAGAGAGCTGAACCTCAGCAACCACACCACCTGTGAAGTCCAAGCCCCAGTTAAAACCTTTCACCGCCACCAGCATCACAGAGCTCATGAACAGCACAATAGATATCGCAGACATCACCTTACGAAGGCGAGTCATATTCTTATCCGAAATATAGCTATTTGAAAAATAGCGGTCTGAAATAGTCATTTTTGAAGTACTCATGCTTAAATCCTTACATCGTGGCGTTGGTCACGCCCCCAAACCAAATTGATGATCGCTCGTGAAGCAAAAATGCCCGTGAACATACTGGTTAGAAGACCTAAGCCTAGAGTCAGAGCGAAGCCCTGAATCGGTCCATTACCAATGGTGTATAGAGCCACAGCAACGATCATGGTGGTGACGTTAGCATCGAAAATTGACGAGAATGCGCTATCGAAACCACGATCGATAGAGCTAGCAAAGCTGCGCCCTTCTTTCATCTTGTCTCGAATACGCTCGAAGATAAGCACGTTAGTGTCTACCGCCATACCGACGGTCAGTACCAAGCCCGCAATACCCGGCAGAGTTAACACCGCACCCGGTAGCAAGGCAATCAAACCAAACAACGTGGTCATGTTAACCACCAATGCACAGTTCGCGACCCAACCTAAGCGGCGGTACCATAGCGCCATAAACGTTAGCGTAAGGCCAAGACCAAGTGCCAAAGCAGCAAAGCCGTTGGTTACATTTTCAGCACCCAAAGATGGGCCAATAGTACGTTCTTCAATGATGGTCACAGGCGCAGTCAATGACCCCGCACGCAACAGTAACGCAAGCTCTTGTGCGTCTGCCAAACTGCCTGCGCCAGTGATTCTGAAGCGGCTACCCAGTTGAGATTGGATGTTTGCCACACTAATCACTTCACTGTCTTGCTTGCTGTTGCCCGCTCTATCGCGGCTATATTCGCTGTACACCGTTGCCATTGGCTTACCGATGTTATGACGTGAGAACTCAGACATTTTCTTACCACCAGAAGAATCCAGCGTAATGTTGACTTCTGCACTGCCCATCTCACCAATGCCACTGCGAGCATCAATAATGTGTTCGCCACTCAACACAGCCTTGCGGTCGACGACCACACGGTTGCCGTCTGAATCTTTCAGGGTTTGAGTACTGCGAGTGGCATTGTCGTACACCGAATAGAACGCCAATGATGCCGTTGCACCAATCACGTCTTTCGCTGCAGCAGGGTCTTGTACACCCGGCAACTCGATACGGATACGGCTTTCACCTTGGCGTTGAATCGATGCCTCCGTGATGCCTAGCTCTTCAATACGGCTGCGCATGATTTGCAGGTTTTGTTGAACCGTAAGGTTGCGTAGCGTTCTTTGCTCTTCTTCAGACTGAGTTAACGTTAGCGACTTGTCTGAGCGGTTACGTAGCCATTGTGGGAACTCTTGACGAATCAGCTTCTGGGCTTTTTCGAAATCGGCGTCGGTACGGAAATCAAACTGAACTTGGTTGTTCACCACTTTACCGCGGGCATAACGCACCTGACTGGTCACCTCCTCGACCATCGCTTGAGCTTGCGCGTGATAAACAGGCTCCATATCCACTTCTAATAAGAACTGCACACCACCACGTAAATCAAGGCCTAACTGAATCGGCGCAAAGCCCATGTCAGTTAGCCATTTAGGTGCTGCTGGTTCCATCGCTAGCGCAACCGTCGCGTTGTCCAATAGGCGCTCATTCAGCACCTCTTTAGCCTTCGCTTGTTGTTCTGCGTCTTCCAAGATTACGACTAAACGTTGGTCTTTTTGAAATGCCGATTTGGCTTGAATGCCTTCGCTCGCAAGGTATTGGGTAATTTGGCTAGCATCGATGGTCTGTTCAGAACGGTTGTTAATTTGAACCGACGCATTCTCGCCATACCAAGAAGGTAAAGCACTCAGAACCATGATGATGATAGTGGCGATAAGCACCACGTATTTCCACTTTGAGTAGTGGTTTATTTGTTTTCTTTGAATGCGTTTTTTCACAGTCAAGATCTCTTCTTTGAACTAATATTTTGCGAACACGAGCAATGGCTAATCGCAACCAGAACAAGCTGATTGAATGGTAGTGATGCTAAAGCTGATGTCGCTATGTTTGTCTTGGTTAACTGGCAAGTTCAATGGGCACTAGGCGACCATCGATACGACCAATTTAGGGTCAAACGATTAGCTAAGAAGTTCTCGGAAATGCGAGTATTGGATGTTGCCCTCTTTCCACCCCGAAAGCCGGGAAGACGGAGAACTCACAATACTGGTCCAGTGCAGCTTGGAATCCAACAACGGCGTGTTGAAGAGCAGGGAAGCCAGTATTGAGGGGGGAGAGAAGTCAATCAGTAGATGATAAGCAGGCTCAAGATCGGCCACGCTTTCTTGCTCGTTACTGAGCATACGTCTGAAGTTTGCTGCTTGAAGGCTTGATTCGGTGTCGTGATAGTTAGAACTGTCACCAGAAGGCACGGTGCCAAACTGAGTCTTATCGCACTCTAAGTAGCTCGACGGATTATCCGTATCAGCTTGTTTACAAAGATCATTCTGTGAAGATTGCTCTTGAGCCGAGTATATTTGAAATGGCTTAGAAGGAAACGAATAGCCGTTAGAATTCACTAAGCCAAAGCTCAGTAAAAACAACATTAAGACTAATCGGGTACCCAGTTTAAGCAATCTAATATCCAAACAACATTCTCGTAGATCGTCAATCTACAATACAAATGAAACGCTGTCTTGATTTAAAACATTTTTTTAGAAAATGATTCGATGCAACCGATTAAGCACCCTCGCAATTTAGATTTACATAGATCTAAAACGGCTTAACAACTGGTGATGGATAGATGTTATGAATAGTAGAAAATCGAGTAGGAGGAGGCCTCACGGCCTCCGTCCTCTCACACCACCGTACAAGCG